>JAJYAS010000117.1 GCA_021779415.1 Bacillota bacterium | reverse complement strand
TATCCGGCAGGATCACCCGTTCCACCGAGGAATGGCTCATATCCCGTTCATGCCAGAGTGTAATATTCTCCATTGCTGCCAACGCATTCCCGCGTAGAAGTCGTGACATTCCGCTCACTTGTTCACACACGATTGGATTACGTTTATGCGGCATCGCCGAAGAACCTTTTTGCCCTTCTGCGAAAGGTTCCTCAACCTCAAGGATTTCTGTTCGTTGCAAATTACGGATTTCCGTTGCTATTTTCTCCAGCGACCCTCCAATTAATGCTAAAGTCGTCATATAATGTGCATGGCGATCCCGTTGCAAAATTTGATTACTTACTAAAGCCGCCTCTAATCCTAAATGAGTGCAAACCGCCTCCTCAACTTCAGGGGACACGTTAGCATACGTTCCTACTGCTCCTGAAATCTTACCCACGCTTACGGAAATAATCGCCTGATCGAGACGCTCCATTTGACGATCAAGCTCAGCAATCCATAAGGCCAGCTTTAAACCAAACGTCAGCGGTTCAGCATGAATACCGTGACTTCGACCGACCATCACGGTATATTTACTCTCTAACGCCCGGTTGACTAAGGCACTCCGTAAATCTTGAAGATCCTTCTTGAGTAAGCGACCTGAATCTCTTAAGACCAAGCTTAATGCTGTATCCTTAACATCTGAAGAAGTTAAGCCAAGATGAAGGAATTTTCCCGCCTCTCCAATCTCCTCTACAACCGCTTGGAGAAATGCGATCAGGTCATGACGTACCACCTGTTCTATTTCCAAAACCCGCTTCGGGTTAACTTTCGCCGATTTTCTGATTTCCGACATAGCTTCTTGAGGGATTTCTCCCCGCTTAGTCATTACCTCAGCGACCGCCAGTTCCACTTCCAACCAACGTTCATATTCATATCCGTCCTGCCATAGCTTTCCCATTTCAGGGTGGGTGTATCGATCGAGCAACAATCTTCGCCCCCTATCATTTCATAGTATTCTACAAATCGAGAGTCATAATCTTCAGTTCACAGCAGCCATATTAGACCCTTGACACGATATCTCGCCCCACGACAATCCCTGTCGCTGAAGCTTGCATTAATCCACGGGTAATCCCTGCGCCATCCCCAATGGCATATAAGCGAGGAATTTCCGTTTCAAAATTAGATCTTACTTTGACTTTTGAAGAATAAAACTTTGCCTCAACCCCGTAAAGCAAGGTATTTTTCGAATACATACCTGGTGCAATCTTATCAAAGGCCTTAAGAGTTTCAATCAGAGATGTCAGATACCGCTCTGGTAAGACATAACTGAGATCTCCCGGAACCGCGGAGAGAAGTGTTGGTATGGTCGTTGATTGACGCAGTCGACTTTCCGTTGTCCGTCTTCCCTGCAAAAGATCTCCCAGTCGCTGAACCATCACACCGCCACCCGTTAACATGTTGGCGAGCCGAGCAATATAACGGCCATATTCGATGGGCTGATTAAAAGGCTCTGTGAAATGCGTTGAAACTAACAATGCAAAATTTGTGTTCTTCGTCTTTTTCTCAGGATCAGCATAACTATGCCCATTCACCACAGCGATTCCGCCATCATAGTGTTCCTCAGAAACCACACCGCCCGGGTTGACACAGAAGCTACGCGTTTTAAGGTCATACGTATCTGAATAATAAACCAGCTTTGCCTCATAAAGTTCCTTCGTTAGATGATCCATGATCGAGTTTGGAACTTCGACACGTACTCCGATGTCCACCTCATTGTTTTCAGTTGCCACGCCTAGACGTATGGTCTGCTCAGCAAGCCAATTCGCTCCCCCACGACCAGGGGCTGCAACCACATAACGAGCAGCCACTTCATATAGTTCTTGTTCATCACGGCGTTGAATCGTTGCCCCTTTGATTCCTTCCGGGTTGGCGATAATGTCTTTAACTTCAGCAAGTTCCCAAAAGGTCGTATTTGTTTTGTTCATAAGATGCTCATACATGCCCTTTAACACATCATAAGCCAGTTCTGTTCCCAAATGACGTACTGGACAATGAATCAGCTGAATATTGTGCCGTGATGCCTCGTATTGAATCTCTTCAACCCGGCGGGTATCTAGACCATAAACCGTTTCCTGCGCTCCGAATTTGCAATAAATAGAATCTGCGTAATTAACCAGATCCTGAGCTTGTTCTTCCCTCATATATTCCGTTAAACGGCCACCGACTGCAGGACTTAAGGACAGCTTCCCATCACTAAATGCCCCTGCACCTGACCATCCTCTCGTAATTGCGCAGGGATTGCATCCGGTGCAAACACCCGTCGCACGAGCAGGGCACCTTCGTTTTTCAATGGTTCGTCCACTATCTACAATAAGAATCTTCAAGTCTTTATCGTGTTTGGTCAACTCCAAGGCCGTAAAAATTCCGGCCGGACCGGCTCCAATAATTAAGACATCCACTTCATGTTTCAATTGTATCTCCTCCTAGAGCCGTTATTTAACAATACACGTAGTACCTCATTCAGTCACAAACAATTTCATCTTAACAATCCTCTTCCTCCTTGTCAATCCAATAACCGAACATTCATTGAAAATATACATAAAACATTCGACTTTTCTTCTCCTTTTGTTCGACATTATAGTTTATAAACATAATTATAATGCCAAATAGACAAAAATAAGACTAAAAAATCCCCTAACCTACGTATAGGCAAGGGGAAAAATAATTAAGCCGTTTGATGTTGTCGATCCAGGTTCACAAATTTAGTAAATTCTTTTAGAAAGCCCAACTCAACAGTACCTACTGGACCGTTGCGATGTTTGGCAATAATCAACTCGGCAATGCCTTTTTTCTCTGATTCAGAATTGTAATACTCATCCCGATAAATAAATGAAATCACATCTGCATCCGCTTCAATTGCCCCCGACTCTAACAAATCTGACATAATAGGCCGTTTATCCTGGCGTTGTTCAACCCCCCGATTGAGTTGGGATAAGGCGACGACCGGGATCCGAAGTTCACGAGCAAGCCCTTTAAGAGTTCTGGAAATTTGGGCCACCTCTTGCTGTCTGCTCTCTGTCTTTTTTCCCACCGACAATAACTGCAGATAGTCAATAATAACCATCCCCAGATTATGTTCCATCTTTAAACGGCGAGCCTTTGAACGAAGCTCAGCCAAGGAAATTCCTACTGTATCGTCGATAAATATCGGAGCATCTGAGAGGGGACCGACTGCACGCGTCAGTTTCGGCCAATCTGCATCGAGCAATTCTCCGGTTCTCACTCGCTGTTGATCAACCATTGCTTCCCCGCAAAGCATCCGTTGCACCAGTTGTTCTTTAGACATTTCCAAGCTAAAAATAGCAACAGGCACCTTGGCTCGAACTGCTGCATTTTGAGCCATATTTAGAACCATAGCTGTTTTTCCCATAGAAGGCCGGGCAGCGATAATAATCAGATCAGAAGGCTGCCAACCCGATGTCATCCTATCCAATTCTGTGAAAAAAGTGGGAACTCCCGTCAGATTCCCTTTATGGGCATAGAGATACTCAATTTTTTCAAACGTTTCTAAGAGAACGTCCCGTATAAAGCTATAGCCATCCTGAACACGCCGTCGAGAAAGGTCCAAAATAAGCTTTTCAGCTTCTTCTAGCAGACCTCGTGCCTCTTCTCCTGGTTCATATCCCCGTTCTAGGATACTGCTTGTCGCCCGAATAAGCTGACGAAGGAGAGCCTTTTCTGTCACCAGTTTTGCATAATAATCAACATTAGCCGCTGAAGGGACAGAACGAGCGATTTCCGAGATCGTCGCGATCCCCCCGACCTGTTCCAGGCGCCCCTGCTGACGCAAACTCTCGGCGACACTGACAAGATCAATCGGATCGCCCTTTTCGAAGAGATCACGCAACGCGGAAAAAATCAAACGGTGATTATCTCTATAAAAATCTTCCGGTTGAAGCATTTCAAAGACAGAACTACCAGCCTCCGGCTCGAGCATAACCGCTCCTAAGACCGCTTGTTCGGCCTCTAAATTATGTGGTGGAACTTTTAGTAGTTCCATGTCCTCTCTCCTCCCGGTCATGCTTGCTCTCTATATTTGCTGTTAAACTCTCATTGTTGAAAAACATGGTGCATAGCCTCTTCAATTGTGCCTACTCCCACCACTTCAATGCCTTGCAAACTCTGAGGTACATCTGCCATATTTTCAAGTGGGATTAAAACCTTACGAACGTCAACTTGCTTAGCTCCAAAAATCTTTTCGTAGATACCGCCCACTGGTTTGACCTTACCCTGAATGGAAATCTCCCCTGTGACGGCAACATCTTGACGTAATGGTTGATTTTTTAGGGCACTATAGATGGCGAGGGTGGTAGCCAGCCCTGCCGAAGGACCGTCAATTTTTGCCCCTCCGACCACATTTACATGCACATCAAAATCGCGTAAATCCTCACCTGTCAGATCACGTATGACCGCGGTGGCATTAAATACAGCATCTCTGGCCATACTTCCCGCTGTTTCATTAAACCGAACCGTTCCTTTGCCATCCCTTCCAGCAAAGATAATCGCCTCAATCTCCAAAACAGAGCCCAAAAATCCTGCTACACCCAACCCCAAGATTCTCCCGATTTCCAAACCAGGTTGAACCTTGCGAAAAACATACGGGGTGAGGCGGGCCAAGTGCAACACCTCATAAACATCGGCACTCGACACCCTTACTGCATCTTGATCCGGATTACGATACCTTGCTAGACCGTAGGCATCCGTAAGGATACTATTCGCTTTCCGGCCCTCGATTACATAGTCACTGATTATTTCGGGGACATTGTCCTCCAGATCCACCCCGAGTTTATTGGCGGCTTGCCGTATGATATGCTGGACATCACCTGGTTCGAGCGGTTCAAAGTAGACTTCTGAACAGCGAGAACGAAGGGCCGGATTGAGTTCTGCAGGATCTCTTGTTGTAGCTCCAATGAGAACAAAATCAGCAGGTGCCCCCTCATCAAAGAGTTTCTTAATCCACAGAGGAACCTGGGGATTACCCGGATCATAATACGAAGAATCAAAGGATACCCGCCGATCTTCAAGTACCTTGAGCAATTTATTTAAAAGCAAGGAATCCATTTCCCCTATTTCATCAATGAACAGTATCCCGCCGTGAGCCTCGGTTACTAGCCCAGTTTTGGGCTCAGGAATCCCGGTATCTGCTAAATCGTGCTTTGCCCCCTGGTAGATCGGATCATGAACGGATCCCAAAAGAGGATTGGTTACATCCCGAGGATCCCATCGTAATGTCGTTCCATCAACTTCGATAAAAGGCGCTTCTCCAGCAAAGGGGGAATGGGAATGGCTTTTCACCGCTTCCAAAGCGACCCGAGCTGCCGAAGTCTTACCGACTCCTGGGGGACCGTACATTAAAATGTGTTGGGGGTAAGGAGTCGCCAACTTGGCCAAGAGAGCTTGCATAGCACTTTCTTGCCCTATGATTTCTGTCACACTTTGTGGACGCAAGACATCAGACGCCGAATGCTTTAGGGAAACGGTATTCATCTTTTCGAGGATGGCTAACTTCTTGAGTGTTTGTGCATTTTCTGGTCCGGCTGTCTCTTGAAGAACCTGAATTTTAATTTCTTTGACATAATCTTCATGCCGTTCCTGCATCTTTTCCGAAACGACACGTTCCAGGCGCTCTTCTACAGAGCGCCTGGCAATAAGCTCTGCAATTTGTTCCTCTATTTCATCTAAAAGTTGCGGTATTTCCATCATTTCCGGGATAGCCTGACTCGTTGGATCATCAGAGACAATTTTGCGTAATCCGGCAACGCGTTCCACGAGTAGATCCGAACGCATCAGCTTGAGTGCTTCCAATTTGCTAGCCTTGAGAACAAGCTTGTCTGTTCCATAATAATTTGAAAGCAATACATAGAGAGCCTCAACTTCTCGGCCCCACTCTTCCTCATCGTGCAACCGATCAACCAGATTCGTATGATTTAACCATTTTGCCAAAATCCCTTTCATCAGGGGTCCCCTTTCGTGGTTCGTGGTTCGTTATATTGCAGAAACATGTACCTGAAGCTTCGCTATCACTTCAGGGTGGACTTTAACATGAACCTCATAACTTCCTAGAGCCTTAATCGGTTCTTTTAAATCCAATTTACGTTTATCCACTTCTACACCATGCTGCTTTTTTAAAGCATCGGCAATTTCTTTACTTGTTACGGAGCCAAACAAACGCCCGCCTTCGCCGGTCTTCGTCTTGACTTCAATCTGGAGGGCATTTAGTTTACCAGCTAATTGAAGAGCATCTTCTTTTTCCTTTACCTTGCGACGATCTTCAACCGCTTTCTTATGAGAGATATCCTGAATATTTCCGGTAGTGGCTTCAATCGCTAACTTTTTAGGGAAAAGGAAGTTCCGCGCATACCCGTCAGCAACTTCATAGACCTGCCCCTTTTTACCCGTACCTTTAACATCTGCTTGAAGAATAACTTTCATGTGAATTCCCCCTTATGATTCTTCCGGTAGGCGTCGAAAATTAAACACTAAATCAAACAGCCCAAACATCATAATACTAACTAGACTGAAAAAGAAATAAACGAAACTCGTCAAGATTAACGTGAATTTAAGAACGCGAGGAATCTTCGGCGACTGCAACAAATACAGATACACAGAAATTCCTAAGACCAAAGTCAATGCACCGTAAACAACCATCAAGTTAATTCCAAGTCCGCTAAGCACAGTCCAAGAAAATTGATCTCCTAAAAGATAGAAGACGATCCCCAAAATTCCACCCCAAACTGCATACCAAGGCAAGCGCCAACGGGTGAACGGAATCCGCCCTTCATCTCTAAACCAGCGACTCACACTATAAAAAACTAATCCGTACTCAGCTAAAGCGACGATCACAGACAGTGCAGGTATAATTAAACCATAAAAATGAATAACTTGTTGCAGGGAATCTCGGAATTGCACTTCTGAAATTCCTTGTTGTTGTATCACTGCAAGCAACCCGGAAGCCTTATATTGCTGAACTGCCAAATTTATCATGTCGCTAACGGTTTTAGAATCAAAACCTTGCCCTAGAAAAGACAGAGTCGGAATGACCGCTAAAATTGCTGCAACCATTGCACTCCAAAAGAAAGTCACGCGCACCCGCCAATGCCTCTGCCACCCAAGAACACCCATTAACCCCGCTAGGGGAACTAGGGTCATCTGATTAAAGGCCGTTCCGCCCAAAACTATCAAGGGTGCGACATACCCAATCAACACCAGCACCGTTGTTACCAGCAATCCTCTGCGACGGCCGAACAAAAACAGAGCGAGTAACATAAGTATTTCCCAAACAACACCCCATGTTCCCCAAGAGACTCCCACCCATGGAAAGGTTAAAAGGACAGCCCCAGCTAAATAGTTCATAGCCTCATCATCTCTTAAAAACATGCTTGCAGATTCTCCTATTAACTTAGTCTTCAGGGGCCAGATAGCTCAAGAGTAAGCTTAGATCTCCCCACTGCTTTTCAAGATTCATCTCATCCGTAGTTTTTAATCCCTCAAGACGTTGTAAAAGCAGGCGATCAAGGCGGGAAAAGTCAAAACCCAACCGTCTTGCAAGCAAGTAGCTCATCCCCACAAGATCCGCCAGTCCTTGCATCATCTCCGCCTCAGAGCCACTTAGTGTCCCATGTTGGATAAGCCACTGTGCCTGTATTAAATTGACCTTTAGTTCATCAATGGCCCTTAGACCTTTAACAACATCGACTTCGATATTTTCCAGGGTTGCCCCCTCCTAAAGTCAAACTTCACTACCCAATACAGTTCGTGATAAACCTATAATCTCCTGCACTCCGGTTGAATGAAAATATACCCATAGTCAAAAATAGAAAAGGGAGCTCTCGCTCCCTCTTTTCTACTCAACACTATATGGCAACAAGGCAATACTACGAGCCCGTTTAATGGCCAAGGTCACTTGGCGCTGATGCATTGCACAGTTTCCGGAAATACGACGTGGCAATATCTTGCCGCGATCTGTAACATACTTGCGTACTTTATGTGTCTCTTTATAATCCATAGACACAACCTTATCAACACAAAAACTGCACACCCGTTTACGTGGGCGGCGTCCGCGTTCACGTTTCATACTGTTAACCCTCCCCTACTTAAAATGGGATATCATCATCCAGATTTACTTCGTGTCCAAATGAGCTAGTTCCATTTGGCGAAGCTGATTCTGTGCCCCCACTGTCCCTTGGACTTAATAGGTGGACATTTTCAGCAATAACCTCTGTAACCCAGCGTTTTTGACCATCTTGTCCAGTATAAGTTCGAATCTGGATTCGGCCATCTGCAGCAGCCATTTTTCCCTTTGCTAAATA
>JAJYAS010000116.1 GCA_021779415.1 Bacillota bacterium | reverse complement strand
TTGATTCCACCGTCAAAAACAATTGTTAGTTCCGCTTGATTTCCCTCTCCCTTAATGGAGACAATAATCCCTCGACCAAACGTCGCGTGTTCCACTTTTTCTCCTATATGATGCGCCTCACCCCCTTTAATGACCGGAGTACTCCCAAAATCCTTTTCCCATGACCCTGAACCCAACGGAATCGTGCGGTCAGAAGACGTGTTCCGTTGTCGACCTGGCTTGACTGGAGTATTTGGCCGACGTTTAGGTGGATCAAGAGGGTCAATCACCGTCATTAACTCTGACGGAATTTCCTCTAAAAAGCGCGAGGGTTGATTATACTGCGTCTTACCATAAAGCATTCGCATTTCTGCATTACACAGGTAGAGTTTCTCCCTCGCCCGAGTGATAGCGACATAACAAAGTCGGCGTTCTTCCTCTAAAACGGTTGGCTCCATGAGTGAACGGCTACTGGGGAAAATCCCATCTTCCATCCCAACCACAAAAACAACCGGGAATTCCAGACCCTTCGCACTATGCATCGTCATCAAAGCCACGGCTTCCTCCGCTTGGTCTAATTCGTCAATATCGGCAACCAAAGAAACCTGTTCTAAGAATCCGCTCAAGCCCGGAACAACCTCTTCCCCTTCAGACCCCTCGTTCAAGGCATTTTGTGCGGCTTGAGCTGCTTTAGCATCATACTCAGCGGTTACGGATAGGAACTCCAACAGGTTTTCCAGCCGCGTCTCCGCTTCCGGTGTGTTTTCCGCCCCAAGGATCGCTTTGTATCCCGTCTTGTTCAGAATCTCTTCCACCAAGTCTGATACACTTGCCTCTCGTGCAAAGTTTACCAAGCCCTGCATCGTTTGGGCAAAGCCTATTAACGGTTTCTTAGCACGTGTTGACAATTCAGGAATATACTCAGCCTCCAGAATGGCGTCCAGTACAGGCATTCCTTGTTCATCGGCATATTCTAAAATCTTTTGCAGAGTGCTGTCCCCTAGGCCACGTTTCGGCACATTAAGCACACGGGCAAAACTCACTTGATCCGCTGGATTATACAAGACTCTTAAATAGGCTAAGATGTCTTTGATTTCCAAGCGCTGGTAGAACTTCAATCCTGAGAAAACACGATACGGCGTAGCAGCCTTCATAAGACGCTCCTCAAGAGCCCGCGACTGAGCATTCGTCCGATAAAGAATGGCAAAATCATTGTAAGGGCGTCCTTCTAGTTCATGTAAACGTTGAATGCGATTAACGACATAACCCGCTTCATCTCGCTCATCATCGCCTACATAACACACGACAGCCTGCCCCTCAGAGTTTTCGGTCCAGAGCGACTTTTCTTTACGGGATTCGTTATTCCTGACCACTGCATTAGCCGCATTGAGGATCTTTTGTGTTGAACGATAATTTTGTTCGAGTTTGATGACGTTCGCTTCGGGATAATCTCGCTCAAAGTCGAGGATATTTTGGATATCCGCCCCGCGCCATCCATAGACGGATTGATCATCATCGCCAACCACGCATAAATTGCGATACTGACTGGCCAGAAGCTTCACTAGCATATACTGCGCATGGTTCGTATCTTGGTACTCATCCACCATAATATAACGGAATTTATCCTGATAATATCGATAGACATGGTCGCTTTGCTGAAAGAGTTGAACCGTGAGCATGATAATATCATCAAAATCAAGAGCATTATTACTCTTGAGTCGTTTCTGATAAGAACGGTAAATATCTACAACTTTTTGTTCAAAATAACTAGAAGCTTTATAGGAAAATTCTTCAGGATCTTGAAGTTTGTTTTTAGCATCACTAATAACGGCAGCCACACTGCGTACTGGGAATTTCTTTTCATCATAATTGTGTTCTTTTAAACACGCTTTGAGTAATGACTGTTGATCCCCTGTATCGTAAATGACGAAATTCTTAGTATACCCTGGCAAATTATCGATTTCACGTCTCAAAATACGGACACATGCCGAGTGAAATGTAGTGACCCAGAGTCCATACCCCTCACTGCCTAGCAAGGTGGCCACTCGCTCCCGCATCTCTTTCGCCGCTTTATTCGTAAATGTGATCGCTAATATCTCACTAGGTTCTATACCCTGAGCAATTAAATGGGCAATTCTATAGGTGAGAACCCGTGTCTTTCCAGATCCTGCACCGGCAAGAATTAGAAGCGGCCCTTCTTTATGCTCAGCAGCCTCCCGCTGTATTGGATTCAAATCGTCCAACCGATACATTAAACCACTCCACCTCACTTCTTGTACTTATTATAACATACACTACGTCCCACTGTTGCTTGATTTGCAAGCGCTCCCCTCATCTTCGAGGGGTCACAATAATGATTAACTATACCTAATAGCGACGGTTATTATAGCGCAACCCTTATTATAAGGTCATTTTACCGATTTCTTCAACAATTTCTCTAGCTGCATTGGAAAGTAACCTATTTTTTCCAGACTTCAAGGGGGGAAACGGCTAGATATACCCCAAAGGGGATGAATCCAGTCCAAGTTAGCTCAAATATATCAAGCTCACCCTCAGAAATATTATCACAGCAATATAAATAAGGTTAATGGAGAAATTCCTCTCTCCATTAACCTTATCTATTTGTTTCAGCTGTTTATTCAGACCTCACATGACATGGTACAAAATCAATTGTGCGCAAAACTAAGACAGATGTACTTATATAATACATCTGTCTTGAAAGACATCTAACATAAACTGCTTTAAAATTCACAGGTATTAGCTGTTCTCGGAAAGGAGATTACATCGCGGATATTTGACATCCCCGTCAAATACATGATAACGCGTTCAAAACCAAGCCCATACCCCGCATGCTTCACGCCGCCATACTTCCGTAGGTCAAGATACCAGCTATAATCCTCTGCGTTAAGCCCAAATTCCTCCATACGATTTTGCAAGACCTCAAGTCGTTCCTCCCGTTGGCTCCCCCCAATAATCTCACCAACTCCGGGAACGAGTAGATCCATGGCTGCCACGGTTTTGTTATCCTCATTGAGACGCATATAGAACGCCTTAATATCCTTGGGATAATCGGATACGAAAACCGGTTTTTTAAAGATCTTTTCTGTCAGGTAGCGTTCATGCTCGGTTTGAAGATCTATTCCCCAATGAACAGGATACTCGAAATTTGAGTTTTCTTTCTCCAGCAGTTCTACCGCTTCAGTATACGTAATATGTCCAAATTCGGAACTCAAGATATTTTCCAACCGATCAAACAAGGTCTTATCGACGAAGTTGTTAAAGAACGCCATTTCCTCGGGTGCATTATCCAAAGCATACTGAATAATAAATTTCATCATCTCTTCAGCTAAGTTCATGTTGTCGTGAAGATCGGCAAAGGCAATCTCCGGTTCGATCATCCAAAACTCGGCGGCATGTCTCGCAGTATTCGAATTTTCTGCTCGGAAAGTGGGCCCAAACGTATATACGTTGCGGAAAGCCATGCAATAGGTTTCAACATTCAGCTGGCCACTCACCGTCAAGCTCGTTTCTCGACCAAAGAAGTCTTTAGAAAAATCAAGGTTTCCCGCTTCATCCTTGGGAGGATTCGCCATATCAAGGGCCGTCACTCTAAACATTTCTCCAGCGCCTTCAGCATCACTTCCGGTTATAATCGGGGTATGAACATAGACATATCCTTTTTCCTGAAAGAACTTGTGAATCGCATAAGCTACTACAGAACGCACTCGAAAAACGGCTGCAAACGTATTCGTTCTTGGACGCAAATGGGCAATCGTTCTCAAATACTCAAACGTGTGCCGTTTCTTTTGGAGAGGGTAGTCTACAGCCGAGAGCGCTAGTACTTCGATGTTTTCCGCTTTCAATTCAAACGGTTGCTTCGCTCCAGGTGAAGAAACAAGCGTCCCTTGGATACGTAAGGCGGAACTAATCGTAAGCTTCCCAATCTCTGCAAAGTTGGCCAAACTCTCTTCAAACACCACTTGAAGATTCTCAAAAAAACTCCCGTCATTAACTTCAATAAAACCAAACGCTTTTGACGAACGCACTGTGCGAACCCAGCCGGAAAGTTCCACTTTTTGGTTGAGAAAGCGATCCGTTTCTCGATAAATATCCTTAATGGTTACCAATTGCATAGTTTTCCTCCTCAAAATCCATTAAAGGTCAAAGAATCTTAGTTTACTCAATGAAGTAAATTTCTTTCATAATTATATCCGATTAGAATCCTAACTTCAAATCACAAATCGCGTACTCTGGTCCTTCAGCACTTCCATCAATACTATTAACTGTCTCGCACTATCACGAATTATACTGATCGTTGCGCTCATTTCTTCCGTCGAGGCGGCCATTTCCTCTGCGGCCGCCGCATCTTCTTGGCACATGGCTGCGACCTCATATACTGACCTAGTGACGGCCTCCTCCATCTGGACAACCTGACGGACTTCTTCTTCCATCTTCGCCAGCAATTGAGCAACGGATTGAGTTCCCTGAGAGATCTCTGTAAATTGGTTCAGTGCTCGCTCCCCAATTCCTGATTGTTCCTCGATCAAATCCACTGCTTCTTCTGCCGCACGGGCTGAATTCTCGACATTAAGAGTCACTTCGTCGATCAAGTTCGCAATCTGGGAAGCACTTTGCTTAGATCCTTCAGCCAGTTTACGAACTTCTTCGGCTACCACAGCAAACCCACGCCCGGCTTCCCCTGCGCGAGCCGCCTCGATCGCTGCATTAAGGGCAAGAAGATTCGTTTGTTCGGAAATCCCAGTAATGATCTGAGTAATCCCGCGGATTTGTCCCGTCTGCTCTTTAAGAAGATAACTGCCGGTCTGGATTTCCTCCGCTTTAGTCGCAAAGATTTGCATCTTCTGTGCTAAATCCCTCATAATTTCTTCCCCGCGCAGGGTGCGTGTCGTAACCTCAGTGGTACTGTCCAAAACACGCTCCATGTGTCTAGCCAAAGTTTGGACGCTTTGATTAATGCCCTTACTTTGTACACCTATCTCACTTGTACTTTCTGCAATTTTTTGAGATCCATTGGCTACCTGACTGACACTCGCAGCCACTTGGTCTGCTCCATTCGATGTCTGATCTGTAGCAATTGAAATTTCCCTAGTCGAATCCTCGACCTGCTTAACCGCTTGATTGATCGAGAAGCATATTTCTTTTGTATTATCAAGCATCTTTTTCATGGCAAAGGCTAGGGTCTCTAACTCCCCATACCAATTCGTTTTAATCGCTACGTTCAAATTCCCTGTGGCTAGGACCTCAGCATTTTCGGTTAACTCAATCAACGGTCGGGTAAAGGATAAAGAGACAAAATATCCTGAAACCACGCCAAAGACGAGAACCAGTAACCCAACCATGAAAACCCAAATTTTCAAGGCGTTTAGCTCTTGCACTACCCCCTGTCGAGAGAGTACGGCCTTGATATACCCTTTTACTTCCCCTTGATAGTTTTTAAAAGGAATGAGCAAAACATTAGACTGGCCATCCCCGCTCGTTGTAAATTGAGTTTGTCCATTGACAAGCGATTTCACCAAGCTATCCGCTACTGGAAAATTATCGTTGCCAGTACCAGCCAGCAGTCCCCCATTTTCCTTCACATTCTTGACCATAGAAGTAGAGGGATCGAGAAGATAAATGAAGTAATCACCGGAGTTCTTCTTCTGCAAAGCAGCTAAAAAGTCTTTGCCAAAATCCATTCCATATTCTGCACTGCCAACCCACTGATCTTGATACTTAACGGGTACCACGACTCGAAAGCCGTATCCTTCGACACCCTCTTCCAGCCCTTCCACCGTCTTATGCTCTTTGTTTGCCGTCACGACCGTAGGCCGAATGTTTGAAAGGTCATCCCCAAATTTGCTGGGCGAATGCGCCCGATAGAATGAAATAGCAGGCGCAAGATGAAACTGAAGTTGGCTAAAGCCATCTTTCTTGATGACTTCGAAAACAGGCTGAACTAACCGAGCGAGTGTAGCGCGGTCTCGTTCTGCTAAAGCCTTAGCCACATCCGGATTCATGGTCATCGTTAGCACCGAAGACTTTGCGCGCTCTAAGCGATTAACGAATTCATCTCGGATCCCCTGATCGACAAGTTTTTCCGTTTGAAGTTCACTCGTTTTGAGGAGCTTCTGGGCATTCCAAAGGCTTGCTCCAGATAACGCTGCCACTACAACAATAATCACCAAACCCGCCATAAAAGTAATACGGGTTTTTATGGACATCGAACGTTTAATCTGCTCAGACATTTTAAATTTTCCCCCAGTTCGCAATACCTTGTATGTAACAATTTTCTCATTTACTATTAAACTTAAAACCAGTCAAATAGGACTGGTTTGAGCTATGTAACGTTAGAATATTCGAATATCCTTGCGTGGAACTATGACTATGACAACAAAGTAGGCCTCGAAGAGAAACATATCTCATCGAGGCTTAAATTCAATCATTCCGCAAACGTCTAAATAATTAACCACCCCTAAGAAACTAATTTGAAGCACGTTCTTATCGGACATTTTAACATTAATTTATTCGTTACTAGTTTACATCCTATACAACAAAATATATGTCAGATATCTGACACAGCGTTTTGCTATTTCTAACGTCTTCTACTTCTTCTTTTTCTTTGATTTTGGGCCAGCTGAAGGCGCTCTCATAGCGATCGCTCCATGAGGGCACATTTTTAAACACACCCCACAAGAAACGCATTTTTCCGGATCGACAACAGCAACTCCTCGCCTAAATATCCCGAGTTTTTCCTGGCTAATCGCTTTTTCAGGGCAAGACCTTCGTGCCGGGCACATGGGTGACATGTCACATTTTTGGGGATCAATATAAGCTTTATTCATGTTATGTTATACTCCTTATAAGTTTCTTTGTAATCCAATGTAATCCTACGACTATTTCTATTACCGTACGGGGGTATCGTACTATGAGAATACCATTAATTCGTTGTAATTACAATATAAACACCAATGGCGACTTTAGGATATATCCCCCAAAGTCGCCACTACCTTAACATGAGTAATGCACATCAAACTTCATGTCTTCATTGCACGACATCACCTCAAAATTCAACTTTCCGATCCGTTCACCTACAATATTTCATCCACCTCTATACCTGCCATTTTAATCAAATACATGGCATTGCGCGTAGTTGAAATCCCTGGCCGAAGCTTATAGTCAAAACGAATTTCATCATTCTTATAGTATTCTCGGAAATGATAGTTGCGGATTTTCCGCTCACTTTCGCGTTCCAAGTCTCCTAATTCCAAATCATGAGTTGATACCATACCCATGGCCCCAGCTTTACTTAGTTGTCGAATCAGAACCTTAGCTCCAGCATGTCGGTCTTGTGAATTTGTTCCTTTGAAAATCTCGTCTAAGAGAAAGAAAAGTTTCGAATCGGTCTTCGCCGCGCTCACAATCTGTTTAATTCGCAGCAATTCTGCGTAAAACGAAGAGATACTTTCCCCTAGATTATCACTCACCCTCATGCAGGTGTAAAGCCGAAGCATCGAACAGCTAAACTGCTGGGCAGACACGGGGGCTCCAGCATAGGCCAAAACGAGATTGATACCCACCGTCCGCAATAAGGTGCTCTTGCCAGACATATTCGAACCCGTAATTAACAAAATTCCAGAACTCTTACCTATAGTTAAATCATTACAAACCGCGTTCCGCAAGAGCGGATGACCCATATTAACCATAGAAATACCCAGATCTTTCGAGGTTATCACTGGTATTCCCCATTCCGGATGATCGGTTGCAATAATGGCCAGGCTATTTAGGGCTTCCAGTTCGGCAATGGTATCCACCCAACAACCAAGAGAACGACCCGACTTTTCTTTCCAGGATTCCAAAGAAATCATACACTGGATATCCCAAAGAGTGAGAATATTGATGATCAGAAACATTGCATTTCCCCTGTTGGCTATGAGGTCAGCCAACCTTGACAGCTTCCGGATCTGTTCATAGGCAGGCTTACCGTCCCTGTCACGTAAACCGTTTTTAAGAGTTTGCAAGTATTCCGCTTGAAAAGTCCGTTTTTCAAACCGTTCGAGCATCTTTTCGTAAATTTTTATACTGTCTTTATAGGTGTAAACTGCATTAAGCACTTTACCCCGTTCTCTTCCAAGAAAGAGAATAATCGCCTGGATCGCAAGACCTACAAGTGGATATCCTACAGAAACTCTCGAAGTCAAAAGATACAAAAGCAAAAACGTGATCGTAATGGCCGGAAGGGCACGAGCTAGAGTAACCACCCCAAGTCGCAGATAGGATGCATCATATGACTTCGCCCACTCAATAATTGTTTCTGGAGAATTCAGCGGACGTTTCGTCATCCTAGCCTCCGCTAAAAAGCGCTGTCGCCA
>JAJYAS010000115.1 GCA_021779415.1 Bacillota bacterium | reverse complement strand
CAGGTAAACAAGCAAAAGGACTATCTCTAACACTTCGTTAGAGGTAGTCTTTTTGTGTTAATGAACAAAGGATTTTTAAGCATCGAGCTTCGAAGGGCGGGCATCTGGGGTTCCACCCGTTCGAATCCACATTGCAGGAGTTTTCGTCACGAGTCGCAATGTGGCGATACTCTCCACCGGAGACTACCATGATTATCGCATCGCTAAGTAACAAGCAAGAGACTACCTTTTTGTGAGGTAGTCTCTTTGCATTGGGGAGGAATACTAACCTAAGGTAAGACTGAGCTTCTCTGACATCTGATAGGCCATCCCCCTCCCGTTAAACTTAAGAAGAAGGAAATCCTAAGATAACATGACAAAAAAGAAGGATTTTCTATTTGTAGGCAGAATAGTAATAATATAAAGAAAATTTAGAATAGAATAATTAGAATCTCTGGAACGTGTAATATTAGTTACTAAAATGAATGAAAAAACATTCAAAAATTAATTAGGAGGACCGAAACGATGGAGGAAGTAGCTGTCGAAAAATCTTGGTTTCAGCAATATGAGCCGAGTGTCAAGAGGAGTCTGGAGATTCCTAAGATGAATTTGATTGAGATGTTTAAGAAAACGGAGGGGAAATTTCCGAATAACCCAGCGCTAATTTTTGCAGGGAAAACAATCACGTACCGTGAGATGAATGTTCGCATTGAGCGACTGGCTAAAGCGTTTCTTCAAAGAGGCGTTCAAAAGGGAGATCGTATCTCGATTTTCATGCCTAATAGCGACAATTGGGTGATTTCGTTTTTTGCCATTTTAAGAGCAGGTGCAGTTGTGGTGCAGACGAATCCGCTCTATGTAGAAAGGGAGTTAAAAGCTCTATTACAAGATTCTGGAGCCATAGGAATTGTCACGATTCCTCAGCTCTTGCCTCGCATAACACCAATACAAGCGGAAGTAGGTCTGAAATTAATCGCCTTAGATTGGGTAAGCAAGTTTTCAGGGTTAGAGGGTATGGGTTTAGCGACTAATCCTGTGTTTATGGATCTTGAAGAAAAGGTTGAAGATACAAGCCTAGACGAATTAGAGTCACCACCGATGTATACCCAATCAAGCGAGCTTGCAGTTTTACAGTACACAGGAGGTACAACAGGAGTGTCTAAAGGGGTTATGTTAACCCATTGCAATCTAGTAGCCAACGCTATGCAAGCATGGGAATGGATCGTGGGTCGAGAGGGGGAAGAAAGAGTTTTAACGGTATTGCCCTTATTTCACATCTACGCTTTGACGGCATGTATGAATTTAGCGATGCTTTCCGGTGGTGCCATGGTTATTCTTCCTAAGTTTGAGATCGATGCCGTACTTCAACATATTAATGATTATGAACCGACATTCTTCCCAGGTGCTCCGACTATGTATGTCGCAGTTGTTAATCACCCACGTATCAAGGAATTCAAAGTCTCGTCAATTCGATGTTGTTTAAGTGGGTCCGCTCCACTTCCCAAAGAGGTGGCGCTCCGTTTCGGGGAGTTGACGGGTGGAAGGCTAGTGGAGGCTTACGGTTTATCTGAAGCATCACCAGCTACTCATTTAAATCCGATATATCATGCCAGGGTTGGTTCAATCGGAGTGCCTGCTCCCAATACTGATTCCAAAATCATGGATTTGGAGACGGGGAAAAATGAACTTCAACCGGGGGAAATTGGTGAATTAGTGGTCAAAGGAGATCAGGTCATGATTGGATATTGGCAAAGACCGGAGGAGACTTCAGCTGTCTTGAAGGATGGCTGGCTTTATACCGGTGATATTGCTTATCGGGATGAGGATGGATTTTTCTATATAGTTGATAGGAAGAAAGATATGATCATCACGGGCGGACTTAATGTCTATCCGCGCGATGTGGAAGAGGTCCTCTATACCCATCCGGCTGTAAGAGAGGCCGTGTGTGCTGGAATTGAAAATCCTTATTGGGGAGAAATGGTGAAAGCATATATCGTTTTAAAAGAAGGCCTGAGTGTGACGGAAAAAGAGCTCTTATTCTATTGTCAGAGTAAGCTTGCGGCGTTTAAACTCCCTAAGATGATTGAATTTCGAGAAGAGTTGCCCAAGACAGCCGTTGGTAAAGTTTTACGTCGCTTCTTAGTGGAAGAAGAGCGACAAAAAACGTTGCAACAAGAAAGTAGATTACAAGCATAAAGGCAACAAGCTACAGAGATGAACGCAATCAAGAAGAAGGAGCCCGAACATACAGGCTCCTTCTTCTTGATTGCGTAGATTTACCCAGTTTATTTCTTCGATCTTAATGCTTCTTCTTTGGAAAGACCATGGCCATCTCGCGAGTCCATGCTAGGTTGATGGTTATGCGGAGTGGGTTGGGTGTTAGGATTCGGATTTTTTTCTGAGGGCGCTTCTTTCTTCAAAGTTAAATCACTTCCTTTTTCAAATATACCTTGGTGTCTTAACGGTTTTAGTTACGAAGATTATTCTGCCCTTTTTACCAGAGGTATACTACTATAGATTTTCTCATACTTTTTAGCAAAAAATAAGTAAGCAGGAGATAGTGAACAGAAAACAGACGAGGAATAGAAAGATAAGCTAAATTAGGGTCAAAAGATGAGTTGACACACAACATATAGTATGGTTAAATTTGAAATACACTAGATGTAGGGGGGTTGAGTTGTGCACTGTCCATTCTGCGGAAATGTGGACACGAAAGTTCTTGATTCACGCCAGGTTGAAGAAGGCACAGCGGTCCGTAGAAGAAGAGAATGCGATCGTTGTTTGAGACGCTTTACCACCTTTGAGAAGTTCGAAGATTCGCCACTCATTGTTGTGAAAAAAGAAGGGCGACGCGAAGAATTTTCTCGTTCCAAAATGATGTCAGGTATGCTTAGGGCTTGCGAAAAGCGGCCAATTTCCTCGGAGGAAATCGAAGAAGCGGCTTATGCGATAGAAAAAAGGCTACGCAACAGGCTTGAACGTGAGGTATCCAGTTCCGAAGTGGGAGAATCGGTCTTAGAACAGCTATTTGAATTGGACGAAGTAGCCTACATACGGTTTGCGTCTGTTTATCGTCAATTTCGAGACATCCAACGTTTTATGGAAGAATTACAGGGGCTTATTGAAAAACGTGGAAGTTTGAAAGAATAAAATGGAATAGTACAAAAGAAAGTTGGGGATTCGAGTTGAGTTTCGAGGGACAAGCACCAAAAACTTGGTCTAAGGCTAATCTGACGCCTAATGCGCGCGTGGTTTTGGAAAAACGGTATTTGAAACAAGAAAAAGGGAAAGTGGCAGAATCTGCGGAGGACATGATTTTTCGCGTGGCCAGTGTGATTGCGGAAGTCGAAGAGGAACGTTATGGCAAGGGCAAAAGGGAAACTCAAGCACTAGCCAAAGAATTCTATACTATAATGGCCAACCTCGAGTTCATGCCTAACTCACCGACGTTAATGAATGCTGGTAGGGATCTTGGGCAATTGAGTGCTTGTTTTGTCTTGCCCATTGAAGATAGCATGGAGAAGATTTTTGACGCCATTAAAAACGCAGCGATTATTCATAAATCGGGTGGAGGGACGGGCTTCAGCTTTTCTCGCTTGCGCCCTAAAAACAGCATGGTTCGCTCAACGGGTGGAGTGGCATCCGGCCCAATTTCATTTATGAAGGTGTTTAATTCCGCTACAGAAGCGGTAAAGCAAGGCGGAACTCGTCGTGGCGCGAATATGGGAATTCTTCGGGTGGACCATCCGGACATTTTAGATTTCATTCAGTGCAAAGAGGATAACAAGGAGATTACGAATTTTAATATTTCCGTCGGGGTTACAGAGGAGTTTATGCTGGCGGTCCGTGAGGGGCGTAACTATGATCTCATCGATCCACATACGAGCTCGCCAGCTGGTCAATTATCTGCGCCGGAAGTTTTTAATAAAATTGTAGAGCACGCCTGGCAGAATGGGGAGCCGGGAATTGTTTTTCTTGATCGCTTAAATCAAGGTAATCCCACTCCTCTGCAGGGTGAGATCGAGGCGACCAATCCGTGTGGTGAACAACCCTTGTTACCTAATGAAGCGTGCAACTTAGGCTCCATTAATCTCAAACTGATGGTGACAGAGAAAGATGGGAAAATGGTGATTAACTGGGAACGCTTGAGTTATGTGACCCGGTTGTCCGTGCGGTTTCTAGACAACGTTATTGATGCGAATCAGTATCCGCTTCAGATTATTGATGAGGTGGTTAAAGGGAATCGTAAAATTGGTCTTGGTGTGATGGGTTTTGCGGACATGCTTATTTTGCTACAAACCTCTTATGCTACGGAAGAGGCAGTTGAGTACGCGGAAAAAGTCATGAAATTTATTCAGACGGAAGCTCGTATCGAGTCTCAGCGCTTAGCAGAAGAACGGGGAACCTTCCCGAACTTTGAAGGCTCTATTTATGACGGAGTTATGAAACTACGCAATGCCACCTTGACTACGATTGCTCCGACTGGAACGATATCCATGATTTGCGCTGCTTCCAGCGGCGTTGAACCTCTCTTTGCGGTTGCTTATACTAAAACAGTCATGGATGGAACATCTTTAGTTGAAGTGAATCCACTCTTTGAATCGTTTGCCCAGGAATATGGTTTCTATTCCCCAGAACTTATGCAAAAAATTGCCGAAATGGGAACAGTTCTAGGGTTAGCGGAAGTCCCCAACTGGGTACAGGAAGTCTTTACTACGGCCCAAGAGATCGCGCCTGAATGGCATATTCGGATTCAGGGCGCCTTTCAGAAGTATACTGACAATGCGGTGTCCAAAACCATTAATTTTGCTAACACCGCGACACTAGAGGATATTGCTGAAGCATATCGTTTGGCGGATGAACTGAATTGCAAAGGATTAACAGTCTATCGGGATGGAAGTCGGGAAGAACAAGTGCTTTCTACCGGAACCTCAGTGACCACAGCAGCATCCATGCAAGCTCAGGTCGAGAAGAGCGGTGAAGTTCAAATCCCGACGGTTTCTGAACAGATTTCAGTTCCCAAAACACCGTTTGTTCCTGAGGTGAACACCGTCGTTCCTCGTCCAAGACCGACGACTACCATCGGAGTTACAGAAAAGATTAAGATCGGTTGTGGCAACCTCTATGTCAGTGTCAATGCGGATGAAAAAGGGATTTGTGAAGTCTTTACGAATACCGGTCGGGCTGGAGGATGTTCCTCTCAATCTGAGGCGACAGCTCGTTTGATTTCAATAACCCTACGTTCAGGATTATCCGTCGATGCTATTACCGAGCAGATCAAAGGGATTCGTTGCCCAGCTTGTATGCGGCGTGAAGGCGTCAATGTTACATCTTGTCCAGATGCTATTGCCCGTGTGATTAAGAAGTATAACGAGGTTGGTATTAATTTTTCTAATGTTCAAACTGGCGCGCAGGAAACGGCTCCAATAGCGAAAAGGTCAAGCATGGTCGCACGAGAGATTGTAGCTGAAGAAAAGGTGGTTGGCAAGAAAGTCCGAACGGGAGTTGCACCGGCGAATGCTTGTCCAGAGTGTGGTAAGCCGATTAATCATGAAAGTGGTTGCGTTGTTTGCACCCACTGTGGGTATTCGAAGTGTGGGTAACATACGCCACAAGAACAAACAATAACAACAAACGTGCGAGATTAAGAATCGCACGTTTGTTGTTATTTGGAGTTTCAACTTATTTAACCATAGTGGTTATCCCTGCGGTTTATAGTATGATTGAACCGCTTTGGAGAAGAAACATAGCAACGATGTGCCGCTGGGGATATCAGGGTGATCGTTGATATAGACAGATTAAGGGGAATTTCGTCGTCAAACTTTATTAACGGTTATCAGAACACAGTAGGCGAAATGAGGTCTGGTGTCGATTATTCGATTTGCCAGTCAATGGGCTTTCTATTCTTAGAGATTAAGAAAGCATTGGTTTGCGAAAACGGTTTACTGCCAAAGAATCCTCTACTTGCGGATAGAGGACTTGGGTGAGCGGATTCGAGTATCAAATGATGGGAATTGGTAATGAGTCTTTTCTTGGAACGTGCATTGTTACCCCATAAGATAAACGCCACAGGATCAGTTTTGTCGTTAACTAACGAAATAATTTTATCCGTAAATATCTCCCAACCCATGGTTTGATGAGAATTGGGTTTTCTTTCTTCTACGGTGAGTGACGTATTAAGAAGTAATACTCCTTGTTCGGCCCATTTTCGAAGAGATCCATGCTTAGGTATCTTACAGCCTAAGTCGGATTGGAGCTCCTTAAATATATTCTGGAGGGATTTTGGCAAGGGTATTCCAACATTTACAGAAAAACTTAGTCCCATTCCTTGACCAATATTAGGATACGGGTCTTGCCCCAAAATCACTACCTTGGTATTTTCGTAGGACGTGAAGACTAAAGCGTTAAACACATCTTCCTTTTTAGGAAAAATTCGTTTCGTTCGATATTCGTTTTTTATCCACTCGAGTAATTTAAGGTAATATTCCTTCTTAATTTCATTGTCAAGTAGTCTTTTCCAATCAGCTTGCACTGCCACAGGTTGTTACCCCTTTCCGTAATATCTTTTTCAGGGAATGACACTCTGAAAAGTATAAAAAGACCGTAGGAAAAGATTCCTACGGTCTCGGATTCACTAATTACCCGTGAGGTTAAGGTAGGAGTGTCATTTCGCAATTGTATTTCCAAGTCTGCATCCCAGAAAAGGGCATAGCTAAAAATTGCCAATCGCAACTGTTTTATTCGGAACATAGCAAAATCACGATTCACGCTACCACACCTCCTCCGTTCACATAATAAGTAATATAATACCATATTTAGAATGGAATTTTCAATAGAAACATTCCGTTTACTGTTAAGTACACTTATAGCAGATTTAATGTTTTGACCAGAAGGTGATATAGTATAAGTAGATTGACTTCAAGTGGGAGATTTAAATATGTCAACTAAATCAGTCGCAAAAGCTGCCGGGTTGATAGCCGTAGCGAGTTTGCTTTCACGGATCTTGGGTTTTTTGCGAGATGTCTTAATCTCTGGATTCTTTGGGAAAAGTTATGTCACGGATGCTTATATCGCGGGTTTTGTGGTCCCAGATTTATTTTATGCCCTTTTGGTCGTGGGAGCGCTGAGTTCGGCGTTTATCCCAGTTCTTTCTGGTTATCTAGCTGAGAAAAAGAGAGAAGAAGCTTGGTATATCGCCAGCGCTGTAATGAATTTGGTGGTGCTGATTCTTAGCGTGATCACCATGCTTGCCATGATCTTGGCCCCAAAAATTATTGCCATGTATATCCCTGATGCACCGCTCAAAACTAAAGAACTGGCCACTGCCATTATGAGGATTCTGTTGTTTCAACCTCTCCTCCTTAGTTTAAGTGGATTTAGCATGGGAATCCTTAATTCTCTCAAGATATTCGGCCCCTCAGCAGTTGGATCGGTGATTTATTCCCTCTGCGTGGTAGTCTTTGGAACTATTTTAAATCCCTTTCTGGGTATCAAGGGCTTTGCCGTCGGGGTGGTAGTAGGGGCATTGGGTAATTTCCTCATTCAGATTCCAGCTTTACGCAAGGTTAGTTTCCACTATACCTTTACGTTAAACTTTCGACATCCTGGGGTACGTAGAATTGCCGTCTTAGCCTTTCCAATTATTCTTTCTTTTGGGCTGGGACAAATTCCGGTGGTGGTTTATCAGAATCTGGCCTCTGGTTTACCACCGGGGAGTTTGTCGTCTCTCACATATGCTTATCGCTTACAGCAATTGCCTATTGGGATCTTTGCTTATAGCGTGGGTCTGGCCATCTTTCCTACCTTGACAGAGGCGATCAGTCTAAATCGCTGGCAGTTGTTCAGGGATTCCTTTTCCCTGGCGCTGCGCAGCATTATGTTTGTCACTATTCCGATTTCTGTAGGAATGATGGTTCTAGCCCAGCCCTTAATTAGCGTGGTGTTCCAGCACGGGGTATTTACACACCAAGATACGTTGGCAACAGTACCGCCCTTAGTTTTTTTTGCCTTTGGTATTGTGGAGCAATCGGCCTCTGTGATATTACCTCGAACCTTTTATGCATTGCAGGACACGTGGACCCCCGTTTTACTCAGCGGTATAACCTTGCTTGTAAATATCGTGTTGATGAATGTGTTGGTAAAGCCACTAGCCCAAGGTGGCTTGGCCCTAGCTACCTCGCTAAGTGGTATTGTAAATATGTTGCTTTTGTTATATTTTTTAAAGCGTAAGATTGGCTCTATTGATGGTCGGCGGATCATAACTTCGCTCACCAAGATATTATTTGCTTCAACTATAATGGGTATGGCTGTGTGGTTGGTGTTTCGTTTCACTTCGACATTTGCCGGAAGCAAATTTTTGGGGTCCCTGCTCAACCTTGTTGTAGGCATCTGCGTTGGTGTGGTCGTCTTCTTATTCCTAGCGGTGCTC
>JAJYAS010000114.1 GCA_021779415.1 Bacillota bacterium | reverse complement strand
TAGCTTAAACAAAAACCACTTGGATGTATTTATTTCAAACTTCAGCTCGAATTGCCTTAGCCGCCCATTAATTTCACTTTGGCAACGGTAGATCCTCATCCTATTCCCCGCTAGCTTTTCGTCAGTAATACTACAGACTTGTTGAACTTTAATAACCTCCCCATCGACGCGGAATCTAATAGGTCTTGGCAAACCCTCCAGATCAAACCACGCAATCATTTCGATAGGTTTCATTATTGTTTTCACCTAAATCACCTCTACAACAGGCTTGTCATCATCGGGTAATCTTCATTCTCTATAACTCCGCCCGTTAGAGCATGAAGCCCCGAATGGAGAAATGCCGATCGGTAAATTGCATGTGAACCATAGTTAGCTCGGATGGCATCCACAGCTCGGTCGGCTTTTCGCTTTTTCTCGTAGTCTTTGGCAAACAGCGACGTTTGGATAAATTCACTCTGGCATAGTTCAGATACCCTAAGCCCCATATGTCTTAAGGGATGTCCCTGCCACAAATCATTAAATAGTTCGCAGGCAATTTCCCAAATTTCTTCGGTACAATCCGTGGGGTTTGGCAGTTTACGCTGATGCGAGCAGCTATAAAACTCGTTAGTCCTAAAACTAACTGAGATCAACCTTCCTAATACATTAGCCTGCCGCAACCGGGTACTTACCGTTTCCGCTAAGGATAATATAACAAGGTGGGCGGTGTGCTTATCCTCAACATCGAAAGGGATAGTTGTGGAGTTCCCCATACCTTTAGTTTCAATAGAACCGCTGGGGCGAACTGAAGAATAGTCATTTCCGTTAGCGTAGTTCCAGATTAGTACGCCATGGCTTTTGAGAAACGGCTTCAACCACTCAAGCTTGTAATTAGCTAAATCACCAATCGTCTGGACTCCCCTCGAACGCAGCTTCTTCGAAGTTGCCCGGCCTACCATAAACAACTCTTCAATCGGTAGTGGCCACATCTTTTGCTGGATTTCTTCCGGGAAAATTGTATGTACCATGTCAGGCTTTTTCAGCTCTGAAGCCATTTTAGCAAGCAGTTTATTCGTGGATATACCAATATTAACGGTGAAGCCAAGCTCATGCTTGATTCTGTCTTTAATGGTATATGCAGTTGTCTCTGGATCATTAGAAATAAGCTCCATGCCGGAAAAGTCCATAAAGCACTCATCTATGGAAAACCTCTGGACCAATGGGCTGTATTCCCGAATAATCTCAACCATAGTGTCGCTGCATTGCCTGTACAAGCCATAGTTTGGTGGGACAACAATGAGTTCGGGGCACTTCATTTTGGCAGTAAACAAGGTCTCACCGGTTTCGATTTTGAATTTCTTAGCTGGTATCGATTTTGTGAGCACAATTCCATGTCTTGTAGCTGGATCACCGCCAACTACTGATGGAACTGTCCTGAGATCAAGCGAATCGCCATGTTGCAGCCTGTATACAGCTTCCCAAGAAAGATAGGCGGAATTTGCATCGATGTGAAAAATATATCGTTTCATGTCTTGTCACCACCAGTATTAGTGTAGTTCAATTCTATCAAAACATATGTTCTATGTAAATAGAACATATTGTCGTTTATTGGCGATAAAATCTCTAAAAGAAGCAGATGTCTAAACATGGATGCAAAAAAATAGGCCCAACCAGTACTTGTTACTGTTAGACCTATCTGGTGATATTTGGGATTTATGTTCCACTGAGTGTAATGAAATATGCTCTTACGCCACTTACACTGAACGAACAGCGCTAACCCGATTGCGTCCCTGGTTCTTAGCCTGATACATCGCGTGATCAGCTACGCTTATTAATTCTTGGGAGCTAGTATTCAGCGTTGGCATAATGGTGGCTGCGCCGAGGCTGATTGTAATGTACGGGACGGGTGAAGACTGTTCATGCAAGATTTTCAGAGATTCAATATGCTTCCTCATCTGTTCGGCAACTTTCATTGCATTATCACAATCTACATTGGCTAAGATCACAGCAAATTCTTCCCCGCCAAACCTGCCAACAAAATTAGAGGATCTATTCAAGGAACTGGTTAAGGCTTTGGCGACTTTTCTTAAGCATTTGTCACCCTGCAAATGACCGTAATTGTCGTTGTAAAGTTTGAAATTATCGATATCCACAAGAATCAGGGATAGGGGTTTCCCTTCACGCAAACAGCGATTCCATTCTCTATTGAGAGTATTATCGAAACAACGGCGATTAGGAATTCGCGTTATTTGATCAATAATCGAAATTAGTTTCAACCTCTGGTTAGCTTTTTTCAACTGTTTATGAAGTTTCGTCAGCTCTTGATTGGCTATGGCAATAAGCTGGGCATTGTTCTCAATTTCTTCATTCTTTTTATTTAACTCGATATTTTTAAGCCGAACTATGTCTGTCTCTTTTCTCATCTTGTCAACGCTAAATTCCGTTGCTAGCAGTTTTAATTTTTCCTCTAGTTTTTCGTGCCTTACTTTTTTTTCAATAGCACAAGACCTTTTATAATGATTTAAAGCTTTGGCAAGATCTTGCTTTGCTTCGTAATACGCTGACAACGATAAATGGATTTTTGCACATTCATTCTCAGCAGAAATCTCCTCCGCAAGGGACAGCGCTTGGCAAAGGTAAGCTAACCCCTTGTCCTGATTTAGATCGATGAACAGTTTCCCAATGTTAACCAATACATTGATCCGATAGAACTTATTCCCACACTCTTCGAGAAGGCTTAGGCTGTCCAAGTAATGCTGTAAAGCAAGCTGATCCTCCTGCAAGCTTCGATAGACTTGCCCAATGTTGTTTAATGCTTCGCCAAGCTTGATCTTGTCACCAAGTTCGTTGCTATACTTTAGACTTTCCCGGTAATTGGTTAAGGCCCTTTCACCCTCGTTTAAGCGTAAGTAAATATGTCCCATGTTCAAAAGGATCCCGGCAATATTATTCAAGTTATGTAAGCTTTCACTCATGGCAAGCGCTTCTTCGTAATAGACTAAGGCCTCCCTGTATTGCTCCAACTGCCGGTGAATTTCACCGATATTATTTAAAATAGAAGCCTCAATCACTTTATCGCCAATATCCCGTGCTATTACCAATCCCTCGCTAAAATAAGCCAAAGCCTGCTCATATTCGCCAAAATAGAAATAATTGACGCCCAGTAAATTGAGCGCTCTCATTTGTCCCTCGCGATGCACCAAATCTTCGAAAATCCGTCTGGCCACCAGCAAGTCTTTTATATTTTGTGTATTGTTGGAAAGACCTCTATGCGCGTAGCCCATCGCTAAAAGACTAAGCGCTCTTCCCTCTTGGCAACCGCACTTTTGAGCTATTCGATACGCGCATTTTCCCAGTCTGAGCGCATTTTTGGGTGCACCGAGAACAATTTTCCCAGACCGAGCATTCAGACCTTCAATCCACTTGATTAGCTCGTCATATTTATGCGTTTTTGTTTCTGTTATCCTATAGACCATTGCATTACCTCACAACGCGCTACCTAAAGAGACTATTTCCGCATCTTTCGACAAATTCCCTTCAAAGTCGCAGAAATAATCCGATGAAATGCAAAAAGCACAGGTAAAATAACTTGACCCGTGCCGATAAGTTGTTCCTCTATGTAATTATTTTTGCAGTACTTTCTGACATGTTACCATTATAAATTTAAATGGAGGCTGAATTGTACCCATATCATTATTAGTAACAATTTGTATATATTTACCTCTGTTTCTGTTTTTACCAAGCCGTTTACCCCTTGAATAAAGGATAGTCACGGATTCTTGACGGACATGGTCTTATCATTGTAAAATATGGATAATATTAACTTAAATAGAAAAACTGGGGTTTATTATGAATGAGAACATTGAACAGCTTTTGCAACAAGAAATACGCGAGCAAAAGCGAACACGCACAGGTGCGTTTCACCGCGCATCTCGAACTCGAAAACACGATGTGGTTCGAACCCCAAGTGAAAGTCTTCAGGGCTTTGAAAAAAGAAGTGTAACATATCCGGGGGTTTTAAATGTGACTACGATAGGAGAGATTCAACTTATGGAAATTCTGGAGCGTATTAAAAAAGGTGAAATACCCCCGCGAGCAGATTTCGAGGTATTGGAATTTAAGGATGGGCAAAGGGCTGCCGCCGAACTCCGGCGACTTCATAAAAATAGCGAAATTCTTGCAGCTTGGAAATGTTCCACTGCTCTTGTAAGTTCCTTCTTTAGTAAGTTTGAAGTAGCAAAAACTAAGGGTCGAACAATACTCGTGGGGCAAGCTGCTATTGAACATCTAAACAAGCTTCGCGCCGGAAAAGATGAAGTCACAACTCCCCCCCATCAATACGAACCTCCTGAACCAGTAAAAGAGTCCTACTTGATAAACATTGATCGAGAGTTTACTACCAGCGAATTGGTCAATTTTATTGAGCGTTTAGGCGTGTTCGTTAATGACCCCGGCCAAACATATCACGTTAAGCTAACTATTAAAGATGTGCGCGTCTCGGAATGACATACCAACTACATTATGTGCGAAAATAGTCACATGCCCTTTTTACAAATAATCTGCCACATCATGCCAAACTTATCTGTAACCTTGCCGTACAATGGGCTAAAAAAAGTTTCCTGAAGCTCCATTTCAATTTTACCTCCTACTGCCAAGGCATCATCCCTCCTCTTCCACCCACGCTACTAAACTCTTCTTGAATCTCCTAATTCCTCCTCGCGGGTCCGGCACGTCTCCCCAGTAACGAGGAATTAGGTGTACATGGAGATGAAATACTGTCTGGCCAGCCGCTTCCCCCACATTTATGCCAATATTATACCCATCCGGCGAAAAACGTTTTTCTAATTCCCGCCTACTTTTATACAATAGTTCCCTAATTGCATCCATTTCTTCCTTTGTAACATCAAACAAATTTGCTACATGCCGTTTAGGTATGATTAATGTATGTCCCTCATTCGAAGGGAACTTGTCCAAAAACGCAAGAGCAAGTTGATTTTCTGCAAGAATTTGCGTCTCTGGGGCAATACAAAAAATACAATCATCTGACATTAAGACACGTACCCCCTTGCTGCCTTATACATCACTACAGCATTATCATTAATCCCCAGCGTTCAATCCATTCTTGATCCTAGTCATCCATATCTGCAGAAAGGATATCCGGATACAGTCCTTTGTGCCTTTTCAACCAAATATTAGCATAGGAACAAGTAGCGGTAGCCTTAAGGCCTTTTTCCCTTAAATATTCAGCTACAACTACCATCATCTCACCCGCCACACCCTGTCCTCGCAATATTGGATCTACGTAGGTATGACCGATATCTAACTCTCCATTTTCCTTAAAAACAAAAGTAGCTTCACATATCAATTCGCCCTTTTCACCTACGCCGGATATACGTCCTTCTTCATATTTCCAATTCATAACTGTTCTCCTTTTATCGAGTTTTTCATCAACTACATAAATAAGACAACAAAGCCGATTAACTACTTCTCGAGAACGGAGTATTTAACCAATTTTTCGCGTAATTCAAGCAAATTTGTAAAAAGGATCGCCTTAAATCCTTGCTTTAAAGCGCCTTCAATATTCTCAATCGTATCATCTATAAAGATTGACTCACCCGGTTCGATTTTATATAGTTTAATTAGGTTCTCGTAAATTGCGGGTTCAGGTTTGAGAAGCTTCTCTTTGAATGAAAAAACACCACCATCAAAATAATCAAAAATAGGATATTCCTTAAGAACATGTTCGTATGCGAGTAACTGGTAATTGGATAAAAAGTAAATACTGTACCCCATGCTTTTTAGTTCTTTGAGAAGCTCCACAACATCTTCCATTGGCGTTAGCATTTGATACCAGTCAGTCATTACAAATCTTATTATTTTACTCTGATCTGGATTCCGCTCACAGATAGCATTTATCGCTTCTTTTTCAGTAACAATGCCCCTATCGAGCATTAACCACTCAGGACTTTTGAAAATGTTTTGGTAAACTTCATCAGCCTTTTGAAAATCGGCAATTTTCGTGCGGACATACTCCAAAGGGTTGAAATTTATTAAAACATTCCCTAAATCAAAAATGATGTTTCTGATCATGTTTCACATTTCTCCTCTTTCCAATAGTAATAATCAAGAAATCATGCTGGAAAGAAATATGAGGCCATTTCTTCGTATCGCTCCTGCGACGATAAGCAAGTATCCATGAGATATCCTTTTTCGGTCTTGTATTCCTTAAGACCGCGGTAATAGAACAGTTTATGCTTATCGATTATACCATATTTTTACTCCACTTCATTGCTCCGACTTTTACGGTAGGATCATGTTGCCGAATCTTTGATAAAGGACTTAAATCTAGTTAGCCCTGACTTTTACAGTTAGCATAGCAAAATTGGCCAAGGAAACCAAATAAATCTTGAAAAACGCGGATTTCCGCGTTTTTTTGCAATTATACTTGACGTTATGCTATTGATATGCTAAAATATGGGTAAGGTGGTGCGACATGGTTAAAATAGACAAAAGAACGAATGCAGATGGAACACCCAGGACGCAGGTCCGCGTGGTCGAGGGCTATCGCCCCGGCCCGGGAATGCCGACCAAACAACGAACGATCCGAGACTTCGGGTATCTCGAAGATCAAGAAGACCCCGAGGCTTTCATGGCGAAGGTCAAGGAATTTAACGCCAATTACAGAGCGGAAAACGTCCCGCTTCGAATTGAGGCACCCGGAACTGCTAGGATGTATAGCGAGGAAAACCGGCGGCAGAACTATGGATATAAATTTCTTGAGGCCGTCTATAACCTACTCGAAATCGATTCGTTCATCAAGGATTATGAAAAAGCGCACAGGTTTAGGGGGGAGTATTCGCCCGGCGACATTTTCAAATTCCTAGTGCTGGCAAGGATCCTCCGCCCGGATTCGAAGCGCGCCTCCTGCCAGATGAAGGACAGCTTCTACGGGATGCGCACGGACTTCACGCTGCCGGATGTCTACAGGTCCCTTGACCACTTCGCGGATTTCGAGGTGGAGCTGCAACGGCATTTAAATGAGCGTGTTAAGGATACGATCGGCCGCGACCTTTCCTATGCATTCTATGACGTGACCAACTATTTTTTCGAGATAGACTTCCCCGACGGCGAGGACGACCTACGGAAAAGGGGCGTGTCGAAAGAGCACCGCACCGATCCGATTGTCGCGATGGGCCTTTTCATGGATTCGAACGGACTTCCGGTCAGCATGTCTATTTTTCCTGGCAACACGAGCGATTCCCTCACGCTTCAGCCAACCATGAAGGACATCAAGGAATCGTACGGGATGGGCAGGCTGGTTGTGGTTGCCGACAAAGGGCTCAATTCTTCAAAAAATATCGACGCGATCGTGAACAATGGTGACGGCTTCGTCTTCTCGCAGATACTAAGAGGGAAAAAAGGGCAACGCTACAATGACAAGCTATTTGATGAAAACGGTTGGACATCGAACGAGGGTGGCACATACAGATACAAGCTGTTCGAGGAAGAATACGAGGGTAAGGACAAGGACGGGAACAAAGAAATACGGATAAGGAAAGTGCTTTTGTACTGGAACAAGGCCGAAGCTGACATGGCGAGGCGCAAGCGGGATGAAAAGCTTGAAAAGGCAGCGCGCTCTGTCAAGAACAATGCCTATAGCATTAAAAAAGGCGTCGACGAATACACAAAAGAAAACATCGTTGACTTAGAGACCGGCGAAGTTCTGGAAAACACGAAAAAGCTACGCAGCGTGGATTTGGAAAAGGCGGAGAAAGACGCGGCGTATGACGGCTATTTTTGCATCATCACCAGCGAACTTGACTATGATGAGCGGAAAATGCGCCAGGTGTACGGTGGCCTTTGGCGGATAGAGCAGTCGTTTAGGATTATGAAAACGGACCTTTATGCTAGACCCGTATTCGTCAGCAAGAATGAGCATATCCGTGCGCATTTCCTGATCTGCTTCGTTTCACTCCTCATCATCCGAATCATTCAGCACCGTATGGGAGAAAAAGCGCTGTCAACCGAGCGTATAGCAAGTGCGCTGGGTGCCGCGACATGTCAGGTTTTGAAGGGGGGCATCATTCACCTCGACGATGTCGGCGGTGCGATCGCATTCCAAAAGGTCCGTGACAAGAACGGAAAACTTGTGGATACGCTGGCATTCTCGGACGAAGATGAAATCGCTCTGGACTACAAGTTAATTCAGGATACGTTCGACACCGATTGCTACAACATCTATTTTCGGCAGGAGGTATTCAATAATTTCCTGAAGAAAATATCCCTGTAGCATAACAAAATTTATATACGATCCAAATACGAAAAAGCCCATAGTGTCAACGACTATGGGCTTTTCACCTTTTTTAAACTGTAAAAGTCAGGTTATAGCACAAAGTGTATATTTAAACCATATTTCGTTTAGCTGGGCTTGACCGGCCTACATCTCTGGGCATCCAAATTTAGTTTGGCGATTTATTTGACTTTAGGCCAAAAACTCAGTATAATA
>JAJYAS010000113.1 GCA_021779415.1 Bacillota bacterium | reverse complement strand
TCGCTTACTGGGCAATTTAATGGACCTGACCGCCGCTTGGGTGAAACCAGACGCTGTTTTTAGTAAAACGAATGAAGAGATTTATCTCCTCTGGCAAGACCTGTATGAGAACTTTCATCGTCTGACAGATAATGCGGCGGATTACTTAGCCCACCTGCATAGTGAAAAAGTAGAGGAACAAATGATGACCGACGCCTTTCTGGTCTATAAAGAGGCGTTAACAGAGTACCTTCGCAATTTTATGACGAGCTTACAGAGAACCTCCTTTCGGATTGAAGGCTTACTTGAGGAGGCCCCCTTGACCTTCTCTCAAAAACTCACGGAATGTGTCGCAGACTATGAACTGTCTATTCCCCGCTTGGACGTCCGTCCCAGTAAAGAACAGCTGATTGAGCGTTTTCAGAATGAATGGGAAAGTCTTAGAACCTGGTTCCTGGGAGATGGAGGCAGCGAAAGCGATCTGCTCTATCTTCAGAACGCAACTAATGATACTATCCGCCGTCTAACCCGCTTTGCCCAGCGTCTTGGCGAAACTCATCACAATCTGCGCAACCGACGCTTGGATTATTTACACTTGGCTAAGTGGTTTTCCAACCTAGATAGCGTACAAGAGGCTCATGAACTCTCAGCCTGTGTTTTTGGTGTCTTCCATACGCGCCACTTATGGGTCGATCGTCCCAAGCTGACGGAAAGTTTCGAAGTCGAGATCTGGGATGAACCACCCTCCGAAATAGAGATTCGCCCTAAGGTCAGAAACTACCGAGAAAAAGGCAGACCGAATGCGGTTGTTGATCAATCGGAACGCAAAAAAGCTGCCTTAGAGGCCTATTTAAAGGAAAAGGAAATTGAACAACAGTTACTCGATAATCTCATTCAAAATAATCGTATTGTCCTGCGCAACCTTCCCGAGCTGACGACGTTTATCCGTAAAACTTTGCTCACTTGGATCAGTAAATGCATGGCCAACCCTAATCGCCAAGGGAAAACGGAAACCGGACGCACTTTTTCCCTTGAGAAAGCCAGTGACCGCCCAATCAATTTGCATTGCGAGGATGGTCTCTTAGCAATGCCCGATTACATCTTCCTGTTTGATGATCTGGCGGAGGCAGCCCGATGAGCGAAAAGAGAGGTTTCGACGAAGTGGCCAGAGAGGCCTTGATAACTCTACTTGAGAACTTTTGGATCCTCCGTGAACACGATCCGGAAGCCTATCAAATCATCCGGGATAGGGAAAATGCACTGAAGGATTATGTGCTGGACAAATTGGGGTACCATTTAATCGTTCATCGGCATTTCGCCAAACTAGAGAAAATCCCTGCAGTACCGGAAGCGTGGATGGGGATTGAGCATTTTCAACACCCCAGAGATTACGCTATTTTATGTTGTGTGCTCGCGTATCTGGAGAGTATCACAGGGTATGAACAATTTCTGCTCTCCGATCTCTGTTCAGAGGTCCAGGCCCTTTACCCGGGAGAGCTGGCCCTCGATTGGCGCAATTATGAGCATCGTAAATCCTTAATTAGAGTTCTGCAGTTCGTGACAGAACTCAAAATGCTGACCGTCGTTGACGGCGAACTTGGAACCTTTGGTAAGCATGAAAGCTCAGAGGTTCTATACGAAGTTTCAGTCGTCAGTCGGTATTTCATGCGTTCCTATCCCAAGGATTTCTTCCAATTTAACAGCAAAGAAGACATTCTGGCCGCGGAGACATTTGAGGGAGAAGACGAACTTCTAGGCGCACGCCGACGCTACCGAATCTACCGGCAACTCTTGCTGTCCCCATCTATGTACCGCAGCAATTCTGAGGACGCCGATTTTCTCTACTTGCGCAACTACCGCGCTCGTTTGCAGGAGGACATAGAAAGACACACCGGCTTACAATTAGAGCTCTACCGCAACACGGCGCTTTTAATAGCACCCGAACCCAAAACCGTCTTGACCCTCTTTCCCAATCAGAAAGGCATCTCGGACATCGCTTTGCAATTCGGCTCTATCTTACGAGAACAATTAAACGAGGGGCAGTGCCAGGCGGATGCTCTTGGTCGGGTGGCTTTAACTCCTCTGCAGTTTGAGCAAACTGTCAGACACTGTAAAGAACTCTATAGTTACGGCTGGAGCAAAGAATTTCGGGAGGGCCTGATTAAACATACCGCGGATGAACTGCTGGCGTTTCTCCTGGACTGGACGTTTGCCCAGCCTAGTGCTGAAGGAGATTTGATTTATTTTCAACCGGCCCTGGGCCGTTTGACTGGGGATTATCCCCAGGATTACAGGAGTAAACAACCAGGCCGGGCTGATGGTGACGATGGCGATGGGATAAGGGAGGATAAGAATTCATGCGATGGCAGTTAAACCGAGCCGGCTTATTCAACTTTTGGTACTACGATGAGGAAGAATTTCACTTTGCGGAGGGTAAACTGCTTTTGCGCGGCAGCAACGGCTCTGGAAAATCGGTGACGATGCAAAGCCTGATTCCTGTTCTTTTAGACGGGCGCAAAACACCGGATCGACTTGACCCCTTTGGCTCTCGTGCGCGGCGTATGGAAGATTATCTGCTCGGAGAAAAGGATGTCACGGATCTCGATGAACGGACAGGATACCTCTATCTGGAATATCATCGACCCGGTACGCAGGAATATATCACCACGGGCATCGGTTTAAAGGCCAAACGTCAGGGGACTCTGGAGTTCTGGGGATTCATTCTTCTGGATAACCGCCGAATCGGAATTGATATCCAACTCTACAAAACAGAACGAGCCCTGGATGGTAAACCGGAAAAAATTCCGCTCACTCGACGCGAACTGGAAAATCGGATCGCTGAGGGCGGCGAGGTGGTCAAAACTCAAAAGGAATACCTGGAACGAGTGAATCGCTACCTTTTTGGCTTTAAAACCGTTGACGACTATGACGATTTAATCAAGCTTTTGATTCAATTGCGCAGCCCCAAACTTTCTAAGGATTTTCGACCCACCGTAGTTTATGAGATCTTAAACGAGGCCCTGCCGTCTTTGTCGGATGATGAACTACGTCCTCTTTCGGATACCATTGAAAATATGGACCAGATTAAAAGTCAATTAGATCAGCTTCAGAAGGAAGAGCAAGCGCTGAAACGGCTCCTTCGCTACTATGATCAGTACAACCAGAAAGTAAGGGCCGAAAAAGCCGAAGCTTTCCTGCGCACTCACCAACGTCTTCTCCAGACCACCAAGGCGCTGGAACGTTTACGCCTCGAACGAGAAAATGCTAAAACCGACTTGGCAAGACAGCAGGAAACCGAGACGACCCTTAAACGGGAACAGCAGGTTTTAGATATAGAACGAGAGGCCCTGGGGGAACATGATGTTTTCAAGGCAGAAAAAGAGAGAGAAAGGCTCCTGAAAGAGCAACAAAAGAACCAGGAGATCCTAGCCAGTAAAAACAAGCAACTGACGAACAACGTGTCGAAGGAAGGTGCGCTTAAGGATCAAATCGGCCAATTAGAGCTCAAGGAGCAGCACGCTTTAGCCACGATTCAGGAAGAACTTGAGGAACTCGACAGTTTGGCCGAGGAATCAGCCTTTCTAAATCATGAGGTGGCAGCTGAGGAATTTAACCGAGAAATTGATCGAACATTTTCCTTTGCCCTTTGGAAGAAGGAGGCGCGCGACTATCAAAGTTTATTGGAGAACGTGATGAAGGTTCTTCACCAAGAATCGGGAGCCAAAGAGAGGTACCAAGAAGCCGATCTGGCGCTTAGCGAGACTAAAAAAGCCTGGGATGAGGAGCAATATCAGGAAAAGAAGTGGGCAGACCTGCTTCAAGAGGAACAGTCCTCTTGGGTGGCTCAGCTGTTTGAATGGCAGCCTATGAATCAAGAATTACGCTTCCGGGATATCGAGCTGCAAACCCTGGCCCTCCGAGCCAGGTCATTTCCGGAAAGCGTTAACCTAAGCACGCTTCGGGAGCCGCTCTTGCAAGCGACGGATAGAGCCCGAGACGAGATCCGCAGAGAGATGCTTAACGTCAAACATGAGCAAGAACAGGTTCTGAAAGAAGTTAAAGCCAAATCCGAAGCAATTGAAGTTTGGCGTCATCGCCGGGACCCTGAACCCGCGAGACATGACTTGACAAATCAGGCCCGAAAAATCCTGCAGGACAACAAGATCCCCTTTGTCTCCTTTTACAGCGCCGTGGAATTCCATGATCATGTTTCCCAGGAGACTCGGGAACGCTTAGAGAGTGCCTTGCAAGAGATGGGGATTCTAGATGCTTTAATCCTCCCTGAACAGGTTGCTGGCAAAACCTCTGAGCAAGAACAAGCCTTGCAAGACCTTCCCGTGCATGACCGGGTACTTAAACCAGCCCCCCAAATTCTCGCCCATACCCTAGCAGACTACCTTTATCCAACTCCCATAGAGGGAAGTAAAGTGCAGGCTGGGGACATCGAGAACATTCTCCAGACCATCCTCGTTGCTGATGGTCAGGGAGAGGGCAACACCAGTTTAAATACCTGCGGTTCCTACCGGATTGGCGCACTAAAGGGACATGCTCCCCTGGCGGAATCCGCCTTATATATAGGAAAGGAAGCTCGACGGCAACTGCGCTTGCGGGAAATCAAGAAACTGGAGGATGAACGAGAATTTCTGAACCAACAAGTCCTTGAGCAAGAGAATCGGCTGAAGAGTCTGAACCAAAGGAGTGACAAGCTGGAGGAGGAATATCAAAGCTTTCCCAGTGAGCAGTCGATGCAAGAAGCTTGGGATATTATCTATAAAGTCCGCCAAAATCTGGAAATTCTCGAAAAAGACGTCCAGCGAAAAAATGAAGTCCTGCTTAAAGCGCTGGAAGTTTGGAGAAATCTTAAGGCTCAGGTTAAAGAACTGAGTCGAACCTTAACCTTACCCCTCGATGAGCTTTCCTATGTGAAGGCCCAGGCGGAAATTTCTTCTTATCGAGAGGGCTTAACCAGGATTGAATCTCTCTATCAGCAGGTGCATTCAACTCGGAGAGAGCGAAGTGCGGTTCTATCTCATCTGGAAAACACTTCTGAAGTTGTAGATGAACTGCGGGGGGAAATGAACGAACTTAGAGATCAAGCCCAAACGTTTAAAGATTTATTAATTCAGGTGGAGCAGCGTCTGCAAGATCTGGGCGCCGACGAGATTCGCCAGCGCATTCACAATGTGATCCAGCGGCTTAATGCTCTGCCCAGTGAAATCGAAACTTGTATTCAACAAATTAGTACACTCAATAGAGATCTAAAAGATTTCGACCAAAAAATGCTCGAGAATGAGAATGACCTTAGGTTAGCTACCCAACTGCAGCAAGGCTGGGCCAATGTTTTTCAAGCGGAGGAAACCCTCCAAACCTCGTTTGATCATATTTCAGAAGACGAGCGGGACTCAAACTCTCAGCCAAACCCCTCAACCCTCGCCGGCTCACCCTTACCAGCAAGTCACCTAGGGATATTGATTCAAACAGCGGAGGGAATTATCAGTGTACAGGACTCAAAGGATGCAAAATCGCCGGACCGCGAGACCCTGCGGGAACGGATTAATGAGGCCTTCACCAGGGAAATGGGTAATCTTGTCGAGTACCGTTTAACTCAAAACACCCTCTTCGAAACCCTGGCCGGACTCAATCTTCCAGAGGAAGACTCGCCGGAATTATGGCTTAAACTCTGGGAGGAACTCAGCCAGAAAGCTCGTCGAGTTCAGCTGATGCTGGAATACGATGGCAAGAGGGTCAATCCCTATTACCTGCGCGCCCAGTTAGAAAAAAACATGGCCTTGCAAAGCCAACTTCTCAATGAGAAGGACCGAGAATTGTATGAAGAAATCATTATGAATAGTGTAGGCCGGATTATCAGGGGACGAATTCAACGTGCCGAGCACTGGGTGGAAGAAATGAATCGACTCATGGATGAACGGGATACCTCGAGCGGCCTCCGTTTCCGAATCCGCTGGAAGCCCCGAACTGCTGACCATGAAGATGAAATCGATACCCAGGACTTAGTCGAGTTGCTCAAATCTGATCCACGCCTCTTAAAAGAAAGCGATATGTCACGGATCACCAACCATTTTCGAGTTAAAATTGAACGGGCCAAACAACAACTAGAAGTCAAAGGCTTCGGAGAAAGCTTTCACCAAATCATCAAAGAAATGCTTGATTATCGCCATTGGTTCGAATTCCGCCTGCTTTTTCAAAAAGAAGGGCAAATTTGGAAGGAACTAACAGATCGGGCCTTCTTCCAGTTTAGTGGAGGCGAGAAAGCAATGGCCATGTACATTCCGCTTTTCTCAGCCGCTTATTCCCGCTACTCGGATGCTCGAATAGATGCACCTCGCCTTATTTCTCTTGATGAAGCCTTTGCCGGAGTCGATGAAAATAACATCCGGGATATGTTTGACCTGCTGGAAAAACTCGGCTTTAACTATATCATGAACTCCCAGGCCCTCTGGGGTGACTATGATACCGTATCTCATTTGGCCATCGCAGAACTGGTACGGCCTAAGAATGCCTCCTACGTGACCGTGATCCGCTATAGTTGGGATGGTAAAATTCGGCGCTTGATAGGCTGAGCGATAGGGCAGGCAGGTGTGAAAGCAAGAAAGCAAGAAAGCAAGAAAGTAAGTAAGCAAGAAAGTAAGTAAGTAAGTAAGTAGGTAAGTAAGTAAGAAAGTAAGTAAGTAAGTAAGTAAGCCAGCTAGCCAGCCAGCAAAGGCTGTAGTCATGGTCAGACGGAAAGGAAGAGACTGTCTTGAAATCGGATGAGCTGCAAAAGCTAGAAAAAGCTAAAGACTACTTCTCCTCAACCAAGGGGTTTGCCCGGCTCTTCAAGGCCATGGCCCAAAAGTATCAGAGTTTAGGCCGCTGGGGTGGTTCGGTAACCCTAACCTCGCTTAAAGACGAGGAGCGTGACGCCCTCTCAACCCTGTTCCGGGCAGACTTCTCCCGACGAAAATCAATCACGATTTCTGTGGAGCGCTTTGCTAAGGCTTTAGAACTCACAAAATTCAGTGGCATCTCTGCGTTAAGTCTACTCGAAGAAATTCAGGGACAGTCGCTGCTCTCCAATTCAGACCGACTAGCTCACAAGGAACGAGCCAAAGCAACCTTTTTTAACGACTTGGCAGTCCAATATACTGAACCCTATTGTCAGCTTTGGCTGCAGGCTATCAGCAAAAAGCAGCCAGGAACCCGCTCAATTCAGACAACCTTTGATACTCGATTTGAGCAGTTAAGAGTCCAAATGCACCACGTGCTTAGTGCCCTGACAGCCATCAATAGGCATCATCCTAATGAAATTGAGCGCTTGCCAATGTTTGCCCGCCGTATCACAAAAGACCCCCACGGTTTTGACCCCAACAGCGATACTGGTCGAATCCTACTTCAGGCACTAAAGATTCTGAGCAGTCAAGTGCGAGAAAGCGATCCGCTCGCGCTCGCATTATCTGGAGCTGAAGCATTGACGGAGCTGTATTTTTCTTTTGGCATTTTACGAGATGATCTTTGGAATTTTGTCACTTGTACAGGGATCACTGGAAGTGCAGCCGATAACCAGCCCCTTGGTTATTTAACAGAGGCTTACCGACAACAAGTAACCTTGAACCTGCCCCTCAGGGAAGTTGTCCGCATTGATCAAGCTTGCGCAGCTGGCCAGTTGGTCTATGTGGTCGAGAATTCGGGCGTTTACTCAGCCCTCATAGATCTCTGTCGAGATTTTTGTGAGGAACAGGAACTTATGGAGATGACCCCTAATCCCCCCCTCATTTGTACACATGGCCAATTCAAACTCGCCAGTTTGCTCTTGCTCGATAAATTAGCCGCCAGCGGAACGCGAATTTACTACTCGGGGGACTTCGACCCTGAAGGATTATCCATGGCAGAACGGCTTTTACTGCGCTACCCCGGGCAGGCAAAAGCTTGGCTTTACACCCTCGAAGCTTATCAGCTTTCGCGCTCGGACCAAGTCCTAAGTCCTAAGCGATTGAAACAACTCGACAGAGTCTCCTCCCCTGAACTCGCTCCTCTCAAAGAAAAACTTCTACAAACCGCTCTAGCGGGTTATCAAGAAGGGATTCTGAGTGACTTGTGGCGTGATGTGAAACAGTCTATGCAGGAAAGAATTCGATAGAGAGAAATTTGTTTGTAACAACAATACCAGCGTTAAAGGATGATTAGCATAAACTCTCATGGGCGATGGCTAGATTCATTTGCCTTTTACCGAATGCGAAAAGATCAGGAAATAGGCCTGTGACGCTTTAACCATTTGGCGCCTTGATGAAGGACTTTCTGATGATGATATCAAAAGTCAGTAGAACTAAAACCGTTGAGTTTGGATGATTCAGAGCAAAAACCAAGTGAAATTAAGTAAAAATGTGGTATAATTAGTATAATATCCTTTTCAGGCCGGCAACGGCCGAGTAGGGCGTATCATTATGTTTAAAGAATGCCTTAAAAATGATATCCTCCCTTTTATCATTGACCATGAACATAAGCTGTTTTACTACC
>JAJYAS010000112.1 GCA_021779415.1 Bacillota bacterium | reverse complement strand
GAAGCCATTGATCGCTTTGCCTCTCCCCTTCCCCTCAGTTTTCAAAAGACCCAGATCTCAAACATTTCTCTTTCGACAGCGACTAACCTGCTCTATTTTTCAGTGCAAGGGCAAAATCAAAACAACTTATATGAAGTCGATGTGATGAAAAACTTGAAGCGTTTGAATCGATCAGGGGAGCATGTTGAATATTTGGCTGTTTCTCCTGTGAAAGGCACCGTTTATTATAATCTTAAGGGGAACTCTAATGGGCAAACCTTGGCGGAAAATGGATCTACGAGGGTCCAAATTGCCTCCAACCCTCAAGATAAAGTCTTGGGCCTTTGGAACGAAAAACTGTATTTGGGGACGGTGAATCAGGGGCACTTGACAAAAATATGGACGCTTTCAGATAATCAACCTTCTCCCAAACGCCCGAATTTCACACTCTTTTGGGAAGGTAATGTTCCGTGGGATCAGAGTTCAGTTGTGAGCAACATGGCCCTGTATGGCTTATTAGTTCGGACTGAGAAGACGGTATATCAAGTCTCTCCTCAAGGGAGTAAAGTGATTGGCAAGGGAGAGAACAGCTTTTTCTCTCCTTCTGGAAAGTACTATTATGCATTTGCTACAGATTCTTCAGGAACGAGCTTAAAGCGAGTGGTACTCTAAGATTCAGATTAGATAAGATAAGAAAGGATCAACTAATGTCTTCAGCCTTATTAATTCACTTTGTAACACATTATGGTTATCTGGGGTTATATGTTATCTTGCTGGTTTCAATATTAGGGTTGCCGCTCCCGGATGAATTTCTCTTGACGTTTGTAGGGTTTATGAGTTTTTCTGGGCAACTCAATCCTGTCTTAGCTATCATTTCATCGGCTACTGGAAGTATCACTGGAATTACGATTGCATATTTTCTAGGCCGCTTTTTCGAAGCAAAGGTTTTAGCGCATTTGAAAAAACATGCAGGAACTGAGCGCCTCGAAAAGGTGCTCAGTTGGTATCACAAGCATGGAGGTAAGCTTCTTACCGTAGGATATTTTATTCCCGGGGTTCGTCACCTTTCGGGCTATATTGCTGGATTGAGTCGGTTAAGCTACAGAAATTTTGCGGTTTTTTCCTATCTGGGAGCAGTGGCCTGGACAAGCCTTTTTATCCTATTAGGTAGGACATTAGGAAGCCGCTGGGAAACGATTCTTCCGATTATCCACCGTTATTCGATCCTTCTTGGAGTTATTGCGACCGTATTCTTTCTGGCATTTTATCTCTTGTATAAGCATCATGAACGCTGGGGAGCTTGGTTGACGGCTGAATTTTTGAGTCTGCCGAGTCGTTATCGTTCCTTAGGCAAGCTGCGTGCCTTGATAACAGTTAGTGGAGTTGCTTTCTTGGGACTCTTTATTTTCCTAATGAGTTTGATTCAGGATTTTGTGGCTAATGATGTTGCGGAATTTGATGAACTTGTCGCTTCCGGGTTGGAACTCGCGTCCCCACCGTGGGTGATTCACTTGATGCAACAAATTAACGCCTTAAGCACTCACGTGGTGATACTCTGTGTCTTCTTAATTGCGTTGTTTGTATTAAGGCGTGAAACGAAACAATGGACCCATGTTCTTCCTCTGGGCCTAGCTTGGGGCGGGGGGACCCTAGTAGATCACCTTTTTCGATTTATTTTCCGTGGAGAAAATGTCAGTATTTTTGAAAACATTGTGCCCTTTCAAGCCCAAAATACAGGTTTTTTACTGGCCAGTTTATCATTTTATGCCGTTCTCGCCTATCTCCTAGCGCGGGAAAAAACGTGGTTATCTAAATTGGGGCTTTTGATGGGGGGACTTCTGTTATTGTTTCTTTTAGGCCTAAGTCCGGTTTATCTTCAGGTTCATACCCCGAGTGCTATGGTCATGGCTTTAACGGTCAGTGGCCTGTGGACGTTTGTTTGTGTCTTTCTCTATGAGTTTCGTCTTTATCGATACAAAATTGATCACGGCGAACAGTAAGTACATTGAACTGACAGAACATCTCAAATTATTGAATTATTAATATAATATAAGAGGTTTTTCAACTTTAACCGCGAATTTATCCGATAGTTAATTTACAAGTAAAATCAATTATACGGCTAAATTCAGGTATTGAAGTTGAAAGGGATGAACACGTGCGTTCGCTCAAACATCAGATCCTCATATTACTACTGGGTTCACTCATCTTATTGGCCACTAGCTTCCTCGTGGTTCTTGGCTTTTATATGAAAGATCGCGCCGTAGCTGCGGCTATTATCAAAGCACAAACGGATTTGGCAACCTGTGGAGAGATTATTGATAAAACCTATCCTGGCTCGTGGTCTGTGCAAGATGGGAGCTTATTTAAAGGAAACGCTAAAATTAGTTTCAATAATGCTTTAGTAGATCATTTATCCCGTCTGACAGGGGACACTGTGACCGTTTTTCTTGGGGAGACTCGGATAGCCACTACAGTACGTGGTTCAAACGGCGAACGAGCGATTGGGACTAAGGTTTCTGCTAATGTAGCCCAGACGGTACTGCAGGGGGGTCAAACTTATGTAGGAGAGGCTAATGTAGTAGGACAGTGGTACCAAACGGGTTATGTTCCATTACGCGCCGAAGACGGTAACATTATTGGAATTTTTTACGTAGGGATTTCCCATGCTTATGAACAGGAAATTATTACACGGTCTTTGATCACAATGGCTGAACTAGGATTAGCCTTAACGATTTTGGTAGCACTTCTTGCTTGTTTTTTTCTGCAGAGAGTTGTCATCTATCCCTTGCACAATATCATGTTAGGAACTCGGGACGTAGCAACCGGACATCTTACCCAGAAGATTAAAGTTTCCGGTGCTAAAGAAATTGGGGAGTTGGAGGAAGCCTTTAACCAAATGGTCGAGCAAATTCAATCTCTAACAGGGGAAATTAACCGAGCGACCGGTTTCAATCCCGGGAAAGACCCAACTGAAAGTGACTTTATTACGGTTACAGAGAGTGAGGGTAGCAAGGTATTGACTGAGTTAACCCTTCAAAATATATCTGATACCGGACAAAGGCCGGTATCAGGTTTAAATTCGGCTGGGTATATTGGAGAAGGTGGGCTACCTAAGGGCTTAAATCAAGCCACGCTTGGTCAAATCGTTCAATTCTTACAAGCAAATCGCCGTCCCCTCTCTGCTGAGGAAGTCGCGGAAGGAGTTAAGCTGACTAGAGTCACCGTTCGCCGTTACCTCGAATTTCTAGAACATAGTGGGGCATTAAAATCTGAACAGAAATACGGCACAGTTGGCCGACCGGTTAAACTGTTTATTCCAATCTAAAAAGGCTCCCATGGGGGCCTTTTTTCATTTTAGGCAAAGTTCTCAGAGCTATTTTCTTAATAAACTAAATTTTCATTATTAATAAAACACTTACTTTATGTCCAAAAACGCGACAGACAATGGGAACAAAGTTAAACTTATCACATGAACTATTGCCTGCCCATCAGACCACTATGTCGAAGAGGTTGGATAAAAGGTTGGATGGAAACAAGGACTTCAAGCAACAAAAAGAGAGGTGTTAATGGAAGCAAGAATTGTTCTTAAATAAAGGAGGATTTTCAATGTGTGACACCACTTCACCCAATCAGTTTGTCCAAAAGCTCGATGACTATATCGACAGTCTTACCCACAAAAAGGAAAATCTTATTGCGATTCTGCATTATGCTCAAGAACTATATGGGTACCTGCCTGATAATGTACAGTGGCATATCGCGCAAAAACTTGATATACCGTCTGCCAAAGTCTATGGTGTTGTGAGTTTTTACTCGTTTTTCACTATGATTCCCAGGGGGGAACACGTTGTTAACGTATGTACTGGTACCGCCTGTTTTGTGCGAGGGGCGGAGAAGTTAAAAGAGGAACTTGAAAATCAGCTTAAAATTAAAGCAGGAGAAACCACTCCTGATAATCTCTTTACCTTGGAAACTCTGCGCTGCGTTGGAGCCTGTGGTCTCGCTCCTGTCATGATTGTTGATGGCGAAGTGCATGGACGCATGCATGAAGCACAAGACATTAATGAGGTTTTGGCCAAGTACCGCCCGTAATCCGCAAAGCGCGATGCATGATATTCGAACCTTGACAAAAAGCGTCACTGAAGGAAGGGAAATCCTTATGAAACTCAAAAATATCGATGCCCTAAATGCCTTGCAAGCCGAAAGTTTTAAACTTCTTGAATCACGGCGGGCTATCGAGTCTGCTGGAACTAAAAACGCCCAAGGTTTAGTAAGGCACGTTATGGTCTGTGGAGGACCTGGTTGCCACTCTTCAGGCAGTCCCCGGATCGCCGAACGTCTAGAAGAAGAAGTGAACAAACGGGGGTTGTCTGAACAGGTTAAAGTTTTCCAACCGGGTTGTTTTGGCTTTTGCGAAAAGGGCCCGATGATCGAGATCTTCCCCGATAACATAACTTATTGTGAGGTTTCGGCTGAAGACGTAACCACCATTGTTGAAGAACACTTCATACAAGGAAATCAGGTAGAACACCTTCTTTTTATGGACCCGAACACCAAAGAGCGTTTCGCTGCCAACATCCCCTTTTACGATGGGCAACTTCGTATAGCCCTGCGTAACGTCGGTTATATTGCTCCAGAAAATATTCTTGAATATGTTGCCACGGACGGCTATCAAGCCTTAGCTAAAGTTCTTTTCCACATGACTCCCCTGGAGGTTATAGACGTCCTAAAGGTAAGCGGACTTCGGGGACGTGGTGGCGCAGGTTTCCCCACGGGTTCCAAATGGGAATTCACGCGTAAAAGTCAGGCCGATCAACGCTACATTATTTGCAATGCCGATGAAGGGGACCCGGGTGCCTTTATGGATCGCTCTGTCTTGGAAGGTGACCCGCATAGTGTTTTAGAGGCTATGCTCATCGCGGGCGCAGCGATTGGAGCTTCCGAGGGATTTATCTATGTTCGGGCAGAATACCCTGCGGCGATTCATCGTTTAAAAGTTGCCATTGCGCAAGCGCGAGAATACGGTTTACTAGGAAAAGGAATTCTGGGTAGTGATTTTTGCTTTGACATTGAGCTTAAATATGGGGCCGGCGCCTTTGTCTGTGGCGAAGAAACGGCTCTGATCCATTCCATCGAAGGGTCCAGAGGAGAACCTTCCGTCAAACCTCCGTTTCCTGCTCAAAAGGGGCTGTGGGGTAAACCAACTTGTGTCAACAATGTGGAAACGTTGGCCAATATCCCTCCTATTATTTTAAAGGGAGCCACTTGGTTTGCCGGAATTGGCACGGAAAAAAGCAAAGGAACGAAAGTCTTTGCCTTAGCAGGTAAAGTTAATAATGTAGGGCTTGTGGAAGTCCCGATGGGGACAACCCTTCGACAAATTATTTTTGACATTGGCGGGGGCATTAAGCACCATAAAACGTTTAAAGCGGCACAAACTGGAGGTCCCTCTGGCGGATGTATTCCAACCAAGTATTTAGATTCCCCCATCGATTATGAATCCTTAACTGCCATAGGCTCCATGATGGGTTCAGGAGGGCTCATTGTCTTAGATGAAGACGATTGCATGGTTAACATCGCCAAGTTCTTCCAAGAATTCACGATGGATGAATCCTGTGGCCGATGCACTGCCTGTCGGGTCGGTACCAAACGGCTTTATGAAATCCTGACAAAAATCACGGAAGGCAAAGGGACGCTAGAGGATTTAGAAAAGATGGAGAAACTGTGTCACATCATTAAGGACACGGCCCTGTGCGGATTAGGGCAAAGTGCGCCCAATCCCATCCTTTCCACCTTAAAGTATTTCAGGGAAGAATATATTGCCCATGTTGTCGATAAAACCTGTCCAGCTGGCGTTTGCACGAGCTTGTTAAAATATGAAATCACAGAAAAGTGTGTAGGGTGCACCCTTTGCGTTAAGAAATGTCCGATGCATTGCATCACTGGTTCAGCAAAGAAGCGTCATATCATCGACCAAGAACGTTGCCTGAAATGTGGGGCATGCATGGAACAATGTCGCGTCGTCGGCGCCATCATCCGCCATTAAGGTGCCCCTGTACCCTGCTTATTAGAATGCGTGGGCATAAGTGCAACTAGGCGGTCGCTTCGCATGCTCAGCGCCAGCCAAGTTTTCTTTAAAGGAGGACTTTATATGGATATACAACTAACCATTAATGACATATCCCTTACCGTACCGGAAGGAATGTCCATTTTAGACGCCGCTCGAACTGTAAACATAGATATTCCAACCTTATGCTACCTGAAACTTAATGAAATGCATTACAATAATAATATTGCATCCTGTCGAGTGTGCGTGGTTGAAATCGAGGGTCGACGTAATTTGGCCTCCTCCTGTTCAACCCCAGTAGCGAGTGGCATGGTCGTTCGAACTGATTCGCTGCGTGCCATCCAGGCTAGACGAGCCATGGTTGAACTTCTCCTTTCTGACCACCCCAAGTCCTGTTTGACCTGTGCTAAAAACCAAGATTGTGACCTCCAATCCTTAGCTTCAGAATTAGGCGTACGCCATATCTCCTATGAAGGGGAAGAATCTGAGTTTGAAATCGACACGTCGAGTTCTTCCATTGTTCGAGATCCAAATAAATGTATTCGCTGCCGGCGCTGTGAAACGATGTGCAACGAGGTACAGACGGTGGGTGTTTACTCAGCCGTGGGGCGTGGTTTTGAAACGGTGGTTAAAACCGCCTTTGATTTACCTCTGAACAAAACTGCTTGCACATTCTGTGGACAATGTATTGCGGTATGTCCCACTGGCGCCTTAACCGAGCTAGATCAGGTGGATAAAGTTTGGAAGGCCCTCAACGATCCCAATCAATTTGTCGTCGTACAAACAGCTCCAGCCGTACGGGTCGCTCTGGGGGAGGGATTCGGTTTAGAACCTGGTACGATTGTTACGGGCAAAATGGTAGCCGCTCTTCGGAGGCTTGGTTTCGACCGCGTCTTTGATACGGATTTTGCGGCTGACCTGACGATTATGGAGGAAGCAACTGAGCTTGTTCACCGCATTAAACACGGCGGACGCCTGCCCCTCCTTACGAGTTGTTGCCCTGCCTGGGTCAAGTTCTTCGAACATCAATTCCCGGATTTATTGGACATTCCTTCAACTTGCAAATCCCCTCATGAAATGTTAGGGGTCTTGATCAAAAGCTATTATGCTAAAACGTTGGGGATTGATCCCAAAACCATTACTGTTGTCTCCGTCATGCCCTGCGTTGCCAAAAAATACGAAGCGGCCCGCCCTGAACTCTCGCAAGGGGCAGAAACCGCGGATGTGGACATCGTTATCACCACACGTGAACTTACTCGCATGATCCGGGAAGCCAGCATTCATTTTGATCATCTCAAAGACCAAGATTTTGATTACCCCTTAGGGGAATCGACGGGTGCTTCCGTGATTTTTGGAGCAACAGGCGGAGTCCTTGAAGCGGCCCTGCGGACCGCCTATGAGGTACTCACGGGTGAAACCTTGGAGAAGGTGGAGTTTGAGGCTCTCCGGGGAATGGATGGGATTAAGGAAGCGGTTATCCCGATCGCTGGACGGGATTACCGAATTGCGGTCATCCACGGCCTGGGTAATGCTCGCACTGTTCTCGAGAGAATACAAGCGGGGGAAAGCAATTATGACGTGATTGAAATCATGGCTTGCCCTGGAGGGTGTATCGGGGGCGGTGGACAACCCTATCATCACGGCAACATGGATATTCTTGCAGACCGTGCTTGGGCTTTATACCGAGAAGACCGCTCCAAGTCCTTGCGCAAGTCGCACGAAAATCCAGCCATTATAGGTCTGTATAAAGATTATTTGGGCGAACCCTACGGAGAAAGGGCGCATCAACTACTCCACACCTGTTATACAGCACGTAAGAAAATTTAGGCAGTGAACTGGTTGAACTAAAGATAAAAGGACTATGGTAAAATTCCTCGAAAGCAGGGATTATTTGAGGGGAAAAGAGTATACTTAATATATAATTAACCTGTTGTGCTGGAGGTTCCCGGCACAGTGGCCTCATCAAACGTTTACCTGATTGTGAGGATGATTCTGAGCAAGAGGAGAAGGGTTGGATTTATGCTAGAGTAGCCTTCTTACTGTTGTAGAAGGCTTTTTTTTCTTTAGGAGGAAACATGGACAAAAGAATAGGGGTCGTAGGGATCGTGATTGAAGAATTTGAAAGTGCTAATAAAGTGAATGAGACTCTGCACGATTTAGCGGGCATCATAATTGGAAGAATGGGAATACCGCGTCCGGAAAGGGGTATAGCAATTATCTCTTTGATCGTTGAAGGGACCTCGGATGACATTAGTGCTCTGACGGGTAAGTTAGGAAAAATTAAAGGGGTCAATGTTAAATCAGCCTTAACCAAAAAATTGGAGGAGTAAAGTTCTAAGCAAACTTGCACTCTGCGAAAGTTGATAAATAACTAAAAGCAATCGTCAAAAAGGAGTTTAGGCTATGTATGATTGTAAGTCGAAAAATGCAACGGAGTTTATTGATGACGGTGAAATTCTGGCCACTCTTACCTATGCACAGGAAAACAAAAGAAATCG
>JAJYAS010000111.1 GCA_021779415.1 Bacillota bacterium | reverse complement strand
ATGAACTTACCGTTCGGATCAGTCAGCGTGACAATTGTACCGACCGGGAGGGATTGGCTTACTTGATCTAGAGAGGCGGGATCCCAAGTGCCCTTACTCAGATAAAGGGCGCTTAAACGAGAAGGTAACTCTTCCAAGATAGTTTCGTTTGTTTTGGTTAGATAATCAGTAAATTGTTGTTGGAAGACAAGATGGACGGAAAGCATGCTGAAGGTTAGGGTGATAAGCACGATGATCAGCGTGGAGAGAAATAGCTTTTTGCGCATCTTATCCTCCCATACTCGGATTAAACTTGTAGCCGATACCGAAAACGGTCAGGATGATTTGAGGATCGCTGGGGGTGGTCTCAATTTTTTGGCGAATCTTTCTAATATGGACATCAATCACGCGGTCATCTCCCTCAAAGTCGTGTCCTTGAACAATTTTCACCAACTGCCCTCGAGATAAGACTTGTTCGGGATGTTTCGCCAAGGCGCCAACGATCCTGAACTCTGAGGGAGTTAAACGGACCTCCTGATCGTGAACCATAATTTTATATTGAAGGTTATCAATAGTGAGGCCATTATCATAGGATATCACGTTCGCAAGCGGTGAGGTCTCGTTATTAATGCGTCGTAGAACGGCTCGGACACGGGCGACCACTTCGCGAGGGCTAAAGGGTTTAGTTATGTAATCATCTGCACCGATATTTAATCCTCGGATGCGGTCCTCTTCTTCGACTCGAGCGGTGAGCATAATTATGGGTACGGAGGATATTTTGCGGATCTCGTGGCAAATCTCTATCCCCGACATGCCAGGGAGCATTAAATCAAGGAGGAGTAAGTCGAAGGGGTTTTCTTTAAACATGGTCAGAGCGACAAGGCCGTTAAGGGCAGTGCTGACCCTAAACCCCTCTTGTTGGAGATAGGCTTTGAGCACAGTTGTGATCTTTTTCTCATCATCAACTACTAAAATCCTCATAAAGCGTCAAACTCCTTTGCCAAACATTTGGGTTCATGCAGTCCAAATAAAGTATAATCCTATAAGAATTAAGACACTGCCGGCTAGTCTATCAAAAAGAACAGCGCGGCGTGCAAGACCCGGGTGATTTTTAACAAAACCTGTAAATGTACCGGCAAGAACAACTGGTACCCCTCTTCCGAGTCCGTAAACAAATAGGAGCAGTGCCCCAAAAAGGATTTGCCCTTTAGCCATAACTAAGGTCAGGATGGCAAAGAGAACGGGAGTACCACACTGGGAGCCAGCAAGACCCATGGCAAGGCCCATAAAAAAAGAGGCGCCCAAACCCTTGTGCTTGGGTGGGCGGAGTCGATCTGATCCAAAAGAAGGAAGAGAAAATTGAACGATTCCCACCATTTTTAGGCCTACAGTGATGCTAACGATGGCTGCGACATAGAAAAGAATTTGTTTGGACGTGCCAAAAAAGCCGCCAACCAAGGATACGATCACACCGAGCAAGGCAAACGTCGTCGATGTCCCTAAGGTAAAGAAAAGGGATAAGAGAAAACCCCGCTTTTTGTTCGTTGAAGACCCGCCGACATAAGCCATTAAGACGGGAATCATCGATAGATTACAAGGGCCAAAACTTGTAATGATGCCGGCTAGTAAAACAAGGACTATGGCCAGAAGTGAATAACCTTGGAGATACTGGGCAAAAGTTTGATTGATCCAAGTTTCCAACATGGTGGTCTCCTTTCGAAATAGATTAGCATAAATTACTTTCCGCTTAATAAGGCGTTCAGTTTTCCACGCATTTCCTCAATCGTTAGGACTCCGACATATTGGGTAACAATTTCCCCCTTCCCACTTAACAGAAAAGTAGTCGGGATATAATTTATCTGGTACTGTTCAAGTAGTCCTTTTTCGAGGGGGTCATTCACATCAATATTAACAAAAGCAATTTTCCCTTCAAATTCAGGCTTTAAAGCCTGATAGACTTTTTCCATCTCTATACAAGAGGCACAGGTTTGGGAGTGAAATAAAAGCCAAGCCGGGCGATGATTATTCTTCGCGTCTGCTATGAGTGACTGTGAAACTTCTTTTGAAGCAGCGGGGGTGGGCACCCCAGGAATCATTGATCGATACGCAATAAGACCTAAAACGACCGCGATAACCGTTATTAAGATAATTGGTTTGATTTTCAAGTAAAGTTTCTCCTTTCTCACTAGTTCATTTTTTTTCTTTAGATATAATACCCATAATATATTATAATATCCTAATAGTATCATACCTATTTAGTATAATCAAAAGTTATGAATGTTATATTAATGAAATGTGAAAAAATTGTGAAGAGACTGGGGAGAAGTAGAGGCTATGGTTGGGGATTTTTCTTCAACCATAGCCTTTTATCTATTTAAATCTTCGGGAAGTTTGATGATAAACCAGTCTCAGGAAAAACCTGATCTTAACAGTCTGTTCACAATTAATTCATTTGAGATTCATAACCCTTTTGTATACTAGAATTGTTTTTATTTATTTACAATATTAAAATATTATAAATAAATAAAAACTTTGGCTAGCACCACCAGAGTAACAGTCGGTTCTGGCTTTTATGTGAACTTAAACATCCAACAAAGGAAGGAAAGAAAGGAGCGAGAAGCATGGAGAGAAAAATTGTGTTGGTTGATGATGACCCTGTCGTACTGGAATTAGTGAGGAATTACCTTGTGCAAGAGGGATTTGGCGTTCTTACGGCTTCATTTGGAATGGATGGATTAATGTTAATAAAAAACGAAGTACCAAAACTCGTCTTGCTAGATTGGATGCTGCCGGACGTTAGTGGTTTGGAAATATGCAAAAATCTTCGGAAATCGAGTTCAATTCCGATTATCATGCTTACACGAAGATCTGGAGAATCTGATAAGATCATGGCATTAGACGCTGGTGTGGATGATTATCTGGTCAAACCCTTTAACTTGCTTGAGCTTGGCGCGCGCATTCGAAGCGTACTTAGGCGTTTCCCTAAAGAGGCAATTAGGTACTGATTTGCGCTCTTAATAATACCCTTTGGATTATCAGCACAATCTCTGCCAAGAGGAAGAGTATGGAGTACCGTCCAGTTTCAACACTTGGTGAATCCTTAGAAAGAAATCTGTAGACAGAAATTGAAGATAAAGCACAAGGGAGAAATCACGTAGAAATTGTGGTCAGTATAGCCGAAAGTTAGAGAGGAGAAATCGTACGTGGGAAAAAAGAAACCGGCACAAAAGGTTTTTGTGGTACTGATGATGGTGATTTTGCTGATTGGAATGATACCAGGGGTTGCTTCAGCGTACACAAGTGATGATGGTAGTACATGGCTTGGATGGCTCAATTTTGCGACCAGTGCAGACTCCACGCTGATTGCCGGAGAAGCAAGTAATATACATGTTCAACTTTGGGATAATAAGTCGGATCCTTTTACAGGATCTGTGGGTAGTGCTACTATTACAGACTCTAAGGGGATTCAAATGCTGTTTCCCATTTCTGGGACAGCGGGAGATTATACAATTTCCAATGTGACGTTAGAGACCGCTGGAGATTATCAGTTAGTCATACGTCAAGGAGCTTTGGGCACAGCCTTAGCTGCGGGGACAATAACAGTACTGAATGCTAATACAATCATTACAGATTCTCTCGTTACTAACACGACTAAAACCATAAGGGTTAAGGTTACGGATTCTGCAGGGAATCCCTTGGTCCGTAAATCTGGAACAGTCGACGGAACAACTGTAGGGGCAACAAACGTAAGCTATACAACCCTTAGTGATGGAACGTTTACGTTTACTATGACACCCACCTCCTTAGGAACGGTCAACATAATCTACGCTGGACATGTGGTCGGTTCGATTCCGGTTATTTCGGCCTACACCCAAAATGTTCGAATCGGAGGGACGACGAAGGATAACGTTTCTCTATCGCTTGATATTGCCAAAAGTGGTTGGACACAAGAGGCCCGTAACGTGATCTTGACACGAGATGATCAATTCTCCGATGCCCTAGCTGCGGCTCCGCTTTCTAAAAAGCTCGACGCTCCGATTCTGATGACCGATTCTTTGAACCTAGACGATCGGACGTTAGCAGAGATTCGTGCTCTAGGCGCTCAGAACGTATACATCGTTGGCGGAACGGTAGCTATTTCTCAAGGCATCCAGGATAGCTTGACTAGTAATGGGTTGACTATTACGCGGATTGCCGGACAACAAGGATACGATACGGCTGCTCTGGTCTCCTCTGAGTTGGGGATTGATCCTACTCATACCGTATATCTTGCCAATGGGCAGGCCATTCCAGATGCGATTGCGATCAGTGCTTTTGCAGCAGAGCAAGGAAACCCAATATTGCTCACGGATAGAGATTCATTGCCGCCTTCGACGATTCAAGCCTTGGCCGATCTCAAGGTGAGTAATGTCGTCATGCTTGGAGGGACAGCGGTTATTGGCACTTCTGTGGAAAATGAATTACGTACCAAGTATTCCGTCCAACGTTGGGGTGGCTATGACCGCTATGATACCCAAAGTATCATCTTTCAAAATCTCTTTAACACCAAAATTCCCCAGTCCCCACTTTACTTTACCTCTGGGCTGGTTCGTCAAGATGATCTCAGTTCGGGGAACCCCTACGCCGATGCCTTGTTAACGGCAGCTTTGGCCGCTAAAACTGGTGGATTTGTCGCCATGCTTCCACCTTCTGACCTTTCATCCTTCTCCTTGTCTTCTCCGCCCTACAAATTTCTTTTTATGAATAAGGATTACATCCCCCGGTCTACTGTAGTCGGTAACAACAATGCAGTGAGTGATTTGCTGGAAGAAAATTTACAACACCTGTTGACTCACTAGGCTGCTTCTTTAGTTAATTTTGACAGAAAGGAATGGTGTATATGTTATCTCTCAAACAGTTAGGGAAAGGTAAGCTTTCTGCTAAAAAGCTAACTGCCTTTCTCGTGGTGCTAGCCTTAGCGGGTGGAGGTAGTTGGTATTATCTGCGTGAACAAAAGGCCCAGACTCCCGTCGCTACCGCGAGTACGGTGATTACTGCCCAGAAGAAAGATATAAAAATTTCACTTTCTAATGACGGAAAAACCGATTACCCGGTAACCAACCTTAAGTTCAATGGCAATGGGATTGTAGAAGAAATTTTGGTTCAAGAGGGGGAGCGGGTTAAGAAAGGAGATGTTTTAGCCCGGCTGGATGAGAAAAACTTGGAAAACCAGGTCAAACAAGCGGAGGCCAATTATAATTCAGCCGTTGCCAAATACCAGAAACTAATAGCTGGCCCCTCTGATGTTGAGCGCCAAGCTAAGCAGATTGCGGCAGATAATGCAGTAAAAAACTTGAGAGTTCAGCAAGCCTCGTATGATTATAAAGTTTCCTTATTGAACAACGAGGACAACACCAAAATAAGCGACGGGAAGAGCACTGAGGGAGATATCTTAACGGAAGAGCTCAAACTGGAAGGGGCTAAAGCTCAGTTAGAAAACGCCAAGGCTCAACTCGCTTTACTCGTACCGGCAGATTCCTACGATTTGACGACAGCGAGCGAAACCGTCAAACAGATGGAGGCGGCCCTGGCTATTGCCAGAAACAACTTGCAAGATGCTACTTTGATTTCTCCCACGGACGGTATGGTTCTCTCCAACAATGGAAAAGAAGGAGAATTAGTTACTTCCAGTTCTACTTCAACTAACACACCCTTTATTGTGCTTGCCAATGGCAATGAGGTTGCGGTCGATTCTTACCCTATTGAAGATGACATTGGCAAAATTTCGGTTGGACAGGCGGCAGAAGTCGTATTTACGTCCCTACCGGATAAATCTTATGAGGGTAAGGTAAGTTCAATTTCCCCAAATCCTATCGTCGATCAGAGTGGAATAGTTACATATAAAGTGTCCGTTCTCTTGAATGTTCCTGATGAAAACATTAAAAACGGGATGACTGCGAGTGTGGCTTTTATCGCTCAGCAAGTTAAAGGAGTGGTTACCATCCCGGTAGAAGCTGTGGTACGGGCGAATGGCGCCCCCAGTGTTGAAGTGCAGGCATCCGATGGAAGCACAGGGTGGGTAAAGGTTAAAACGGGTCTAACCAATGGGAAGATCGTGGAGATTAAAGAAGGGTTAAAAGCTGGAGATAAAGTTCTCATTCGCAAGAACATTAAAAAATAATCGGAAAGGAGGGACAAATGTGCACGAAAACGTTATCCAGTTAGAGCATATTCATAAAGAGTTTTCTTTGGGTAAAAACACGGTGCAAATTTTGAAAGACGTGAACACAACCATCCGACGGGGTGAATTCGTGGCGATCATGGGGGCTTCAGGCTCCGGTAAGTCGACACTGCTCAATATTATTGGCTGTTTAGATAAACCGACCGAAGGGTCGTATTATCTGGACGGGCAACTCATTAATGAGCTCAATGATGATGAACTAGCCCGGTTTAGAAACCTCAAGCTGGGGTTTGTATTTCAAAATTTCAACCTTTTGCCCTACTACACCGCGCAAAAAAATGTTGAAGTACCCCTGGCTTACCAGAACCGCAAAGACCGAAGCATGATTGCCATGGGACTTTTGGAGCGGGTAGGATTAGGGCACCGGCTGAACCACAAGCCGGCTGAAATGTCGGGGGGAGAGAAACAACGAATCGCCATTGCCCGAGCTCTTAGCACGAATCCCGACCTGCTCCTGGCGGATGAGCCAACCGGTGCGTTAGATAGCCAATCCGGTATCCAAGTGATGGGACTTTTTAAAGAGCTTCACAGGGAGGGGAAAACAATCATCATGGTGACCCATGACCGGGAAATTGGGGAGCAGGCCGAACGTATCATCCTGTTCAAAGACGGGAGGATTGAAGATGGGGATATTGGAAACCATTCGCTTGGCCCTCGATGGAATATGGCTTAATAAAGTTCGATCCTTCCTTACGATGCTTGGTATCATTATCGGCACAGCGACCATAATCCTCGTGGTGGCGGTGGGATTAGGGAGTAAGAAAAGCGTAGATAACCAGTTTTCCCAGATGAGCGTAACCACAATTTATGTCATGGCTAGCAGCACTGGATCTCCGATTCCCTCCAAGCTGGGTATTAAGGATGTCGCTGTGATTAAGGAGAATTGCCCTTCTGTGGCGGCTGTTGCTCCACAAATATCCGGAAAAGCTGCGGCAAGTGCCGGTGCCAATACAGAATCAGTGACGGTTCTAGGGGTTACGGAAGACTTCCAAAGTTTGACCAACCTAAAATTAAGTTCCGGTAGTTTTTTGACACCGGAGAGTGTCACGACCAAAGAGAAAACAGTGGTGCTCGGAGCAGATATTGCGGAAACCCTTTTAGGGAACGCACCAGGGGAGATTGTGGGTCAAACATTAAACCTCAACAATAAGAAATTTACAGTTGGAGGGGTGATCGAGAGAAAAGGTGAGACGATGGGGAATGTAAATATTGATGAAGGGGTTTTTATACCTTATACCACGGCTCAAAGCTATATCTTAGGGACCACGGTAACCCCGAGACTCACAGTTCAAGCGAAGGATCTGCCCAGTGTCAAACCGGCTCTCGACGAAATTGCAGCAGCTCTGCGCGAAGCCCATAAACTCCGTCCCAATATGGCGGATGACTTTATGGTTAGGGATGCCGGAAGCAAGGTAGGCGCCGCTCAAGATACGGCGCGTACGATGTCGGTACTCCTGATTGCGATAGCCACAATTGTCTTAGTGGTCGGAGGGATAGGGATTATGAATGTCATGCTTGTTTCTGTACGTGAGCGTACGAAAGAGATTGGTACCCGCCGGGCACTTGGGGCGCGGAAAAAAGATGTCTTAAGGCAATTTCTCTTTGAAGCCATCGGCATCAGTTTTTTCGGGGGGTTATTGGGCGTAGCTCTAGGAGAAGTGGTGATTCCGCTGCTGAAATACATGGAGATAGAGACTGTTCGCTCCATGCAGGGCCTTTTGATTGCTTTTGCCTTTTCCGGCATTGTGGGGGTGTTTTTTGGATTCTACCCAGCCAAGAAAGCAGCTGATTCCAATCCAATCGAAGCGTTGAGATATGAATAAAAAATCTAATATTTATGAAAAAAAGCATATGAAAATTGATTAGAGGGGATGAGTTCAAATGTTCAAGTGGAAACGATTTGCGGCTCTTATCGTCATGGGTTCTTTGGTCATCGGGCTTACAGGCTGCTCTTCCGGAAGCCAATCGACGTCAGGATCGACACCTTCCGCAAGCGCTACAGGTTCGGGTGCCTCGTACGGTACGAACGTTGATCCTGAACAACCGGATCGGTTTGCGGAAGTCTATGGCAAAGTCAAGTCGATTCAAGGTAATGTTGTCTTGATTGCAGAAATGCAAAGGCAAGAAACGGCAGAATTGTCCGCTGCAGATAAGGCTAAAAGGCAAGCAGAGATGCAGGCTTTAAGCACAGAAGAACGGCAGAAACTGCTCGCCTCTCAAGAAGTGATGACTGGTAAGAATGTTACGATGACCGTGCCTGTTGGTATCCCGATTAAAATCAGAGGCACTGGCAGCAATGGTCCTACGGTTCAGGATGGAACGATAGCCAGTATCAAAGTGGGCAGCGTGGTCAATATTTGGACCGAGAAATCAGATCCAACCTCTGCAGAATATATGAATATTGCTA
>JAJYAS010000110.1 GCA_021779415.1 Bacillota bacterium | reverse complement strand
CCCCCGGCCTTTTCACCGCCTAAAATAAATGACCCAGCCGGAATATTTTGCATTTGAGAAACCGACCAACCTGACGTATCGATAAAATTGCCGATATCGCCCAAAATTCCACGCCCGGCATTAATGTCAGCCGGAGCACCATAAAAATTCATCTTATTGCTACCCCCTCCAGCCTGATCAGAACGACTTGCACCCGTACTAGTCCTAGAACTAACCGTCGTCACTACCCTTGACACCGTATTCCTTAAGGCATCCGCTAAATTCACTCTCGTTGTCACTGGCTGAGACATGCCCGGCGTAAACCTTGCCCCGTTTGCATCTGTCGCATAATTATTAGGATCGAACCGATAATTTGTCGTTGTCTGCTCACTAACCCATTTTTCATACGCTGTCAAAATTTTAAGCCCCCTCTACTAGGACCCTAACCCGCTCCCTTATGGCTAAATCCTTGATCATTATTAAGGTTATAGCTCCTAATTTAACGAGCCTTTCTAAATCCTGCTCCATCTAAAACACCCCTAATGTTTTGTAATAAAGATAATTAATTTTATCTTCTATTTCAACCTTTAACGTGGATTCTGAGATAACTTCAACTCCGATCATAGCAGTTACCACCGACTCTCCAATCTTTGCGACCCTATATAATTCTCCATCTTTCGACTCCTCCAGGGTTGATACATCTAACCTTCTTATTTCCATTAAGCAACACCACCTTGCACACAGACTAACATCGCCTCAGTAACTGTCGTCATAACCTCTACTAATAAACTCGAAGCAAAGGGAATAGGATAACTTAAGACGTTAAACCCATCAACACCATTCGTTATAGGATAAGTGTCAGCACCGTTATTAAACCGAGCACTAACCCCACCTGTTACTGGTTTCCTTGTCGACATATTTCCTGCATTCGCAGAATTAAAGACAATGTCCGATTCCTGACATAATCCAGCCATTAAAGACGCTAGATTTTTCGTCCAATGCACCAGATTTCCGTCAATCGTGACCCGTATATTTGGAACACCTGACGGTGTTTCACAAACCGCCTTGTTTAACACCCCTACGCCAGAAATACTCAAGACCGTAGTCCAAACGTTTAACGTTACAGGGACTGAAGTATCCGTAGTAAATGGTTTCAAGTTACCCTTAGCTTGAATTGCAATTGTCGCAGCCTTAATTATTTCTAACTGAGGATTGCTAAAATCCGGACTTCCTGACATTAAACCGCACCCCCTACGACCCGGTCCGAACCACCGTAGTAATCAATATAAACATCAACGGATAAATGACGCTGATTGACCAAATCTGTATTTACGTAACTAATCCACACTTCGTCATCGTTTTCAACCGACAGGACAATGGGGAACTCCATGATTTCATCATTTCCACTGAGAAAGTTATCCGTTTCCCCAGCGTAAGTAATAAACGATTCGTGCTTATCCCCTTTATGCACGACCTCACACAAAACATGGAAGGTTAGTTCCTGTCCTAAGTGGAAATTAATACGAAACCCTTCAATCGTGCCATTCGCCTTGATTCGCTCTCTAATCGTACCTTGTCCACCCGCCGGAACTAACCGTCGAAAACTAATACATTCTTTTGTATTTTTAATGGTATTCTTTTCCCTACTCACAATTTACCCCCTTTTTAATCAATAAGGCCGGGAGTTTTAGCCCCGGCCTTATTTACTTCTTTATTAATTTTCCATCACAAAAAGAGCGAAAGCCCTACACGACCATGTTTGTAACATCCATGAGCAGAGTGCAGTTTGCTCTAGTTAACGTTTCTGTCGTGTCCGGTAAAAACTCGAGGACTAGCTTTTGATCTTCTAAAAACGTTAGACCATGCTCGGGGAATGGCACTTGTTTGGTCCTATCATTAGCATTAGCCCCTAAAATATTAGTCCGATACTCACCAATAATCGGACCCGGCCTTCCTTGCGGGCTAAACAGACTGAGCCGTAATTTACCATGAATCACGCCCGGTACTTCGTCCTTTAATTCGCAATAAAAGCGACCAATCGCTGTTTCTTGTGAGCCATACGGACCGTAGCCCGTGGATAAGGCTTGACCTGCCGATATGGGATATTCTCCGAGTTTGACCCAAACTCCCGCTGTACAAGCGACTGTTGCCGTATCAATAAGATCATTTTGAGTTAAAACATCGCTAAATTGTTCCTTTACTTTAACCGCCATTGTTCTTTTTTCCTCCTTTCTTAATCTTAATAAGTATACTTTTGCAGACCAATCGATTGGGCTGGCTGAGAGATAATGGGTTCAATGGTCGTATCAATCGCTGGAATTGCACCCGAGACTTTGCGACTGACCATTTGCCCCATAGCGATGACCACAAACAAAAAGACGACCCCTAAAATATTGGTAGTCCAATCGGACACGTTTAAAAGGTTTCCTGTTGCTCCTGACAGAGGATTTTTAAAGTTGGCTAATTTCAAACCATTTCGACCTCCTTCCTGTTTTTTCTAATTCAGTTTACACCTGCCTTAACAAGGCTTGTCAACAAAAACTTACAAAAAAGCGGTCAATCTGTTACGATCAACCGCTTAAGTCCGATAACGTCCGTTATGACAAGTCGAAATCTAACTTGCTCCATTCATCCCTTAAGACCATCCGAATATATTTACTTGTATCCATCTTGCAAGAATTAGCTATAGTCTTAATTTTATCCCATTCTTCATCTGAAACCTTAATTGACCTATTCCTTAACGGGGAAGAGGCGGGCTTTCTTCCCGCCCCTGTTCTCGTTCCCCCTCTATTCTCCATTGTAAGCACCATCAATAACCTTTCTGAGGTTGTCCGCCTCTTCCCAAGTTTTACACCATTTAACCGTATTTCCCACATATATTTCCCCATCGTTTTCCATGCCCTCAGGTGCCTTGCCATCACATAAGTAATATCCACCCATGAAATATCTAATTACCAATCCCTTTGCCATAACCAACAACTCCTCTTCAAATATTAACCTTAATATTATTATACAAGCAGCTTTGATAAATGTCAACACTTATTTCAAAGCTGCTTGTAAGGAGTCCCATAATTTTAATTATGTGAAGTCGTTTAATATGTTCTAAATAACAACACAAACATAAAGGCTAGAAATACCAAGTATAAGATAGTGAAAAATTCTCCATTAAATATCATAACTCTACCCCCTTGTCTATGCCCCCTCCCCAACCATTCCAATAACCTATACCACTACTCATGATCTAAAAATCTCCCCATGACCCAAGCAATGGAAGTGAGGGGAACTGATTAATTAGTTTTGACAATATCCCTTATCATTAAATGGGCATCCTCCATGAATACAATGATAATTCATTTCCCTAGTCGGCATAATCTCCCCAATCCATTCACGCACTAATTCGCCCAAAACCTGACTATCTCTACTTGATCTTCTATGGTCCTGTTCTTGAGACTCTACTGCTCCCACAATACGAAATATAATTTTCATAGCTTTCATTTCAAACTCTGAACGGTCCATCTAATTTCCTCCAATCAAATTCTACATACGAAAACTTCCCACCTTGATCAATTAACCTTGCTATCTCTTCCCCTGGTATATGATGTCCTTTTAAGTAAGCGAATTCCATGTTCATTTGAAAAATAATAAATTTGTTACTTTGGGTCATTAAAGTGTTTTCAATTTTGGCGGGTCGCTGGCTTATCCATGCCCCTTGTATTCCAAACCTTAGTCCTGTTGTCGCTACCTGAATCAATGACTCTTTACACGACTTATCATTAAACAGGTGGACCTCATCCACGACTAGGACCATATTCCTAACCTTGCTATCATAAAGGCTGTCGATAATCTTAGCTAGTTGATAGCGTTGCAAAATTAATTTATTATCGGGTACGAAATTTAATTTGTACCCTTTATCAATCGCCTGTTTTAATTGTCGTAACGAATAACTTCCATCCACCCGAATAAATTCTTTTGGCATTTGTTCGTGTTGCGTGTTAAAGAATAATGCTCCACCGTTAAACCCTAACAAGGATTCTCTCGTTGCGACTGTTTTCCCGCTCCTTGTTAGCCCTATCACTGTTGTGTGACCATCAAATTGAAACTTTCGGCTTTTCTCTCGCAAAATCCAGCACCCCTAACACGATATCAAGAATGGCTAACCGTAAAGACCCCGTAAACCCCGTTATTCCTCTCAGTATTCTTGCTACTGATAGTGAACTGTTAAAATTCATCGGATGATCAATATAATCCTCAATCGACCCCGGCCCGGTTTCCGTCATAAGAAACGAAAAATCAAACCCGCTTTTCTGCTCTTTGTCCATCATCCCTAGATTTTCTTTTTCTAAGTCGGATAATTCTTCCTTCGGTATTTGTTCGTTAAGAGTCACATCATCTAAACTTAGCACCTTAGTTCCTCCCCTTTTTCAAAACATCGTCGCATCCAATACAAACCCGGTCGTACCCCTTCGCAATGGCAAGTGCTTCTTGACTGTCGTTTTCGTCCAGTAATCGCCATTCATGGACATGGACCCTCCCGTTATTCTTGTCCTTGTTTTTAATATTCGCTTGATCACGCCACGCCTTGAGTTGCTTGAATTCGCAATTTTTTTTATGGATATTAAAGGCCCCTTGGTTTTTTACTTCGACCTCTAACTGACAAAATGGACAATTTTTTATCAAGCCTTGTTAGCCCCCTTTAATGATTCTTTAACTTTTCCGGGTATCTTTGTTAGAATTTTAATTAATAACACCGTAAACCCTAACCTAAAAAGCCATAAACATAAGAAATAAACAAGAATACTAACAATAATTGTCGATAACGACATTGCTTCAACTCCTAATACGTTAATCCAAAAAATTCACAAATTCCGCAATAATGAGCAATGGCAATGCTTTCAATTATAAAAGGATTGGTTAATTTCCTGAAATCGTTTTCGTTGTCAATAAATCCATTCTCTGTCATATAGGCTGGGCAATCCGTTTCTCGTAATACTAACACGTTTTGTACTTTTATGCCCCGGTCTGGCCAACATCCAGCGAGGGATAAGTTCCCTTTTATGAGCTTCGCGCCCCGTTCAGCGTTACCACCAATGCCACTAATCAACACTTCGGACCCGGTCCCTCCCCCGGCGTTAATATGCACCGAAACAAATAAATCACTAACATAAGCATCCGATAGCCTGACTCGTTCTCTCAGTTCCCGATCTAGATCATATTCAAAATTTCCGGGTGCATAATCCCCCATCCGAGTGACGGCTGTCGCAATGCCCCGCTGTACAAGCCTTGGGTATAGCTTGCGTACAATCTGCATCGTCAAGTCCTTTTCTTTAACGCCACCATAGACCGCCCCGGAATCATAACCACCATGCCCCGCATCTAACGTCACTCTATACACTGATAACCCCTCCTTAAATTAAATTCCATGTACTGTATTTCCCCGCAAAACTCATTCTCGTATCGACTTGTGAACCCCGGAAAATGACCTTCTAGGCTATCTAGTACCACCGTTGTATCTTTGACATACTCCGGCTTGTCTAACCCCTTAGAACACAGATAATGCTTCTTTCCGCTTACTCTCTCTTTCCCTAAATCTTTAAGCAAATACTTCACCAAGTAGGCCCCGACATTATCGACCGAATTAATCTCCAAGAGGTCAACAAACCCATGCCCCCAGATGGCTGACACTTCATCCTCCTTTGCTTCTCGTTTATCACTTTCGGCTAAATTTCCGAGATCACAACCCATTAAGCAATGATAATGTATCGCGCCCCGTTTTTGGTATTCCATGACCGCCAGATAAGGTATTTGCTCACCGTACCGATACCGAAACCGCTTCATGAATTTTTTTAACTCATTATGAGCATAATCAACGTCCTGAATATTTTCCGCAAAGGTAATCGTCATAAACACATCACCATTGCTAAAATTTTTAAGTGCTAACCTCCTTATTTTCTCCCGACTTCGATGATTCGACGATTTTACATATTCCTCCTTTCTGCTTTGGTCAATCGTTTTCCAACCCTCTGGCAATTCGTTTTTGTCAATCCATTTTAGCCATTTTCCGTATGGATGTTCTAAAAAATCATCATAAACAAACGTGGGAAAGTCTATTTGTAATTTTTCTCCGAACATATTTAATAGTTCATCATCATTTTCTATTTTTTTCCCACCCGGTAATTTATCGTAAGTCCATACCTCTATTACGTCACCATTACGCATAATCTTGCAAGGTTTCGACCTGTCAAACAACTTTTTCGCCTAACTTGTCGTAACAAACAAGATTTGCAAGTTTCATGCCAACTTACCCTATTTTTGCTCGACTCCCGCAAGTTTTATTTTGGGTTCGCCCTGAAACGATGAGATATCAATATACACAAGCGCCGGAAGAAACTGTTTTAGGGCTTGAACCTTTACTAATAATTCTTCGTCACCTAGGAAAAATTCGAAAGTGTCATTTGTGGACTGAGCAAAAAACTTAGCGACCGAATAAGGCTTTCCTGATTTCTTGCTTATTTTCGTAATCACGCCCAAAAATATAAGTGAAAAACTAATTCCGTTCATGATTCTCCCTCTTTCTCTCTCGTTCTATTTTTTCTTTTCCTGCTTCTACATAAAAATTACTAACAGACAAAAATTTCCCGGTTTCTCGTTTCACCTTAGCACAATAGTCTAAGACATCCCCCCGTTCCTCTTCTGTCGCATAAACTCGCGTTTGCTTCTCCAATGTTTTCCTCCATTCATCAAGATTTACCATTTACTCTCTCATAATAGGCCTATTGTGAGATAATGTCAACCCCTTCGACAAACGTCCTGCAAATTTATACGAAAAAAAGAGTTGACAAGGGACCCCGCTTAAATGCCGGGGAATCCTATCGAGGGGAACGGCTTCGCTTCGCTCACCATTCCCCTCCCAATAGGATAGCATTTAAGCCCCCTAATCAACCCTTTTTTGCGGCATAAAAGCAGGACTAATCCCCGGACAACCCGAGCAATAAGACCCCACCCGCTACCATCAATAGAATACTTTTTTGAGTGCTTGACATGCCTTTTATCGAATCCATGATACCATCCACGGACGATGTCAGACCGTCCTTGATGACAGCAGATTGTGAGTATACACCCCCGCCACCCTCGCCATAGCTGTACTCCGCTATTAGTTTTCTGTCGTAGTCCTGCACCGTTTTATTGGTCGATAGCATCCCGACCCCCGCCGAAGTCGGCCACCCGCTATTATAGGCCGTATAGCGTAACAGGTCTATCCCGCTTAAACCTTGTCCTAATCCCCGCTGATAGGCCGGAGCCATGGCTTTTGATGCTATTTCGGCGTTGGTCCGTGCATCTTGCAGTTGGGCAACTGTATACCCTTGCCCTAGACCACCCTGTCTATTTAGCGCAAATAGGCCAACAGAATCCTCGATTGACGATAAGTTTCGTGCTTGCGGGTTACCCTTGCTTTCGATATCCATAATCGGCCCCCAGATTGACATAGGGACACCCGCCGAACGCATGACCTCTTCAACAATTGAATAGCTATCACTACTCACTCTTGACCCCTTCTCTGTCGGCAATTTTACTTAAAACTAGGGTATTCTTTGCAATGATATCCCCAAGCCCCTTCAGTGTGGTTTCTTGCCGAATCAGAAGGTACAAGGCCACAACCATCGGAAAACCAAATTGACCGATCAATGTAAAAATGGAGGAATCGACTGCCATCCTTATCGACCTCCTGTTTTGTAATCGACCTTAACTTTTAACATTTTGGACAGTAAGAAAATAAGCAAGCCATAGACAAGATACTTACTATATCCTGCCGTGTAATAGTCACCAAAGCCAAAAACTCGATCAATCCACCCCGTAATTTTTGTGATTAAATTCGTTAAAATATTCATAAACCAAACCCTCCCTTATTTTTTTTTTATAGTTACCACCTTCGACCCGAGCCACCACCGCCCCCGGAACCACCGCCCCCGGAATAGGTCGGAACGGAATTAAACGATGGTAGAGAAAAACTCGGGAGATTGAACCCCCAATCTGAACTACTTTTCGTTATGTCACCATTCGCAAATAGTTTGATAATGAGATAGACTAAAATCCCGACAATGGCAAGGTCTGTTAGCTTCATAAGATCGATTTCCCCCTCCTAATAACATCCACATAAAACATCCAAAATGCAAACGCCAATACACCGACCCTGAATAATTTTGATGTTCCACCTTTTACGCCCCATCCGACATTAAGACCCCCAACCTTCAAGCGATCACCCCTTCTTGAATATTCCTAAGATTGTCGAAATAAAGGCAATCCCCACGAAAACGCCAATCATATTATCGAAGGTCAACCCGGAAAGAACACTTGTTGTGGTCCCATTCAAACCAATTTGTGGTTGTGCGCTGGCTTGCTGGATGGCTTGCGCCGGATTGGTTGACGGACTAATGACGGACGTTGAGCCCATAGAAGACGGTAGTTGCACCTGTCCTTGCTGTGCTGGCGTTACTTGTTGCGTTTGTGGCTTAAATAAGCCCCCGGTGGCAAATTGTAAAATAGCCCCCGCTGTCCCGGCTAGATCATACCCCGCGATTCGTGTCGTTCCCGCCGGATTGACACTGACCCCACCCCCGGCCTTTTCACCGCCTAAAAT
>JAJYAS010000109.1 GCA_021779415.1 Bacillota bacterium | reverse complement strand
GGAACTACTCCGGTAGCACCTTCAGCTGTCTCGCACCCACGTAGAGGTAGTATGCCTAAGGAACTTACCCATGAGGAAATTGCGAATATCATCATGGCCTTTCAAAATGCAGCTCGACGTACTAAAGAAGCTGGCTTTGATGGCGTAGAAATCCATTCCGCCCACGGTTACCTTCTCAATCAATTTTTCTCTCCCCTAACCAATAAACGCACGGACGAATATGGTGGAAATGTCCATAATCGTATTCGCCTTCACCTCCAAGTCATAGAAGCGATACGCGCCGCCGTCGGTGACAATTTCCCCATTCTTTTACGATTAGGTGCGTCAGATTTTCGTGAAGGCGGAATTGTAATTGATGATAGTCAAATTGCCGCCCAAGCATTTGAAAAGGCCGGTGTAAACATTCTTGACATTTCCGGCGGTTTCTCAGGCTATATGGTCCCTGGCCTAAGCGGTCAAGGTTTTTTTGCACCCCTCAGCGAAGCTATCAAAAAAGTAGTCTCCATTCCAGTCATTCTCACGGGTGGAATTACCGAAGTGCAAGCAGCTGAACAATTGCTAACTGAAGGGAAAGCAGATCTTATTGGCGTAGGCAGAGCGATCCTTAGTGATTCCAAATGGGCAGAAAAGGCTATCAATAGCCTCCGTTAAACAAAGTGAAACGGGGGGACAGGTACACTGTTTTAGATAAATCTAAAACAGTGTACCTGTCCCCCTGTTTCGCCTGTCCCCGTTTCGCCTGTCCCCGTTTCGCCTGTCCCCGTTTCACCTGTCCCTGTTTCACCTGTCCCCCTGTATCACTTTGAGGTGCTAAAAAGACGCCGGGGTCATTGCCCAGATCCCAATGGCAACCTGATCTCCGTGATTGAAAAAGCGATGGGGAATTGTGCTATCTAAGTAAATACTATCCCCTTCCCTCAACAGATATTCCTTGTCTCCTGCTACAACCGTCATTTCCCCATGCACAACAACTCCACATTCTTCCCCTTTGTGTGCCACTAAATCTCTATGAGTCCAAGTCCCTGGTTCCAAGACAATGGAAAGAAACTCTAACTTAGTGTGATTATTCACCGGCGAAAGAAGACGATAGGTCACATTGGATTTAGGTAATATCAAAACTTTTTGTTCTTCACGTCGAATCACTGTAACCCGCTCATTTGAACTTTCTTCAAATAATTCGATCAGGGATATTCCTAAAGCGTGGGTAATTTTCCAAAGTGAATCTAAGGAAGGCGTGGAAAGTCCACGCTCTATCTGACTAATTAAACTGGGGCTTAAATTACATTGGTTAGCCAAAGCCTCAACAGTCAGCTCTTTTTCATGACGATAATAGCGGATTTTTTTCCCTATATCTTTGAGGGGAATTCCTTCAGGCAACCTTGATAAATCATTCATAGTTCTCTACACTCCCGGAAGATAGTCCTTCAAGAGGTTATCATCTAAGTATATTTTGGGTTCTCGAATCACAAAATCCACATGATAAATGGACTTTGTTAATCCCAGACTGTAACTATCCCCAATGGCAAAATGGACACTGCCACCTTCTTTTTCATCGGTCGAAATATTGTTGTAGGGTTTATTGATGGTTGGATTCATACCAATAGCAAATTCACCAATAGTACGGACCCCACCGGCGTAAAGTCTAATCCAGTCCATAAATTCGGAACTTCCAGCAATTAACGCCCCCGCCTCAAACTTTAACTTCAGCGGTTCGCTTGGTAACCAAAGCCGTGATACAGTACCATCGACAACAATTTGCCCTGAAAAGGTCTCTTCAATTGGACAGGTATAGATTTCTCCATCCGGAAGTTGAGCTAATTTGCCTTGCTCACAATACCCGTCAGCTATAATCCAGCGCCGTCCTTCAATTGAAAAACTAATATCCGTTCCCAATTCCGAAGTAATCCTCACCTTTTTACCTGTAGATAGTTTCACCTTTAAGGACTCTATCGCGCTGGAAATGACCGGATACTCCAAGTCTCCCCAGAAGTCATCTTCCAAGTACCGTTCATCCCAATTCCAAAGTGCCAGAACAAGTTTGCCCTGAGCAAATAACTCTTGTCGCAATTCCTTTAAGTAAAGAGAATTTTCTAGAGTGGGACTATATAATTCAAGGATATGGGTAGCTTGACACACCTCTGGAGAGGAGGCTAAGTCTATTACTGAAACGTTCAAGGGAACAAACCGGATTGGACATCTGATGTTAAGTATTTCTGTAAGTTTGTATCCAAATGATAGATTATCGGTAAGTAGCAACAGATTTTCTATGGGTTGATTTTTAGCTAGTGATTCCAAGATACGTTGTCCAATTTTTGGCAACCTATACATCCCCTTTATTCTTATCTTCCCGACTCACTCCTTGACACGAAACCCAGTGACCCTCGTTAATAAGTTGTAATTCGGGATCTATTTCTCGACACAGATCCTTAGCATGGCTGCAACGAGAATGAAAACTACATCCTGAGGGAGACGTCAACGGAGTCGGTATTTCGCCCTCTATTTCAACGAGAAGGGGTTTTTCTGGATTGATATTGGGGATAGATTGCAGAAGAACTTTCGTATAAGGATGGAGAGGGTTGCTAAATAATTCATCAGCGTCAGCCAACTCAATAATCCTGCCAAAATACATAACCGCAACTTTATTGCTTAAATGCCTTACAACGGCCAAATTATGTGAAATGAATAAATACGCTAGATTTAGATCTCTTTGCAATTCTTTAAGCAGATTGAGGATCTGGGCCTGAACTGATACATCTAAAGCTGAAGTAGGTTCATCTAGAACGATAAGTTTCGGATTTAAAGAGATCGCCCGGGCAATAGCCACACGCTGTCGTTGCCCTCCACTCAGTTCATGGGGAAACCTGTCCAGGTATTCCTCCCCTAGTCCTACTTTATCAAGAAGTTGCCTTACTCGATCCTTTCTCTTTTGTTTATCCCGCCAACCGTTTAACCGTAAAGGTTCCTCGACAATCTGTTCGATTTTAAATCTTGGGTTCAGCGAAGATTGTGGATCCTGAAAGACAATTTGAATCTGTGATTTTAAAGCTCGCCGCTGGGCTTTGTTGACATCTGCTAGGTTTTGACCCTCAAACAGGATCTCCCCACTCGTTAAATCTAGGAGATTAAGCACCAAATATCCTAAGGTGCTTTTCCCACAGCCGGATTCACCCACTAAACCCACCGTCTCACCGGGATAGATATCCAGTGATACTTCATTGACAGCTTTAAAAGCTACCCTTTTTCCATATCCGCGAGCGGGAAACTCCTTTCCCACCCTTCGTAAGGAAAGAAGCGGCTTAAACATGATCTTCCTCCCTCCAGCAGGCCACATAATGATTATCAGAAACGCTTGTCAACTGCGGGCGAATTTCCCTACACCGATTTTCAGCCAAAACACACCGTGGGTGGAAACGACATCCGGATGGAGGAGTTAATAAGTTGGGTACACTCCCAGGAATCGATTGCAACTCTGTCACAGACTCATCTGGATTAGGTAAAGCCATCAGCAGAGCCTTCGTATAAGGATGTCGCGGTTTGTGTAAAACGTTGATCACTGGACCACTCTCCACGATATTCCCACTATACATCACCGCAACTCGCTGACAGGTTTGAGCCACCACTGCTAAGTCGTGCGTTATTAGAAGTACCGAGGTTCTAAGCTGATCCGCAGTCTCTTTCATAAGCCTTAAAATCTGGGCTTGGATGGTAACATCGAGAGCGGTCGTAGGCTCATCTGCCAGAAGAAGTTTCGAGCCACAGCTAAGTGCCATGGCTAAAAGTACTCTTTGCCTCATTCCACCGCTTAATTCGAAGGGATACTCCTTGATAACCCTTTCTGGATTCTGGATATGAACCTGTGATAGCCAACTAACCGCTTCCACCTTGGCTTCCTTTTTCGTTAATCCTCTATGTAATTTGAGGATTTCCACCATTTGTGATCCAATTTTGTAAGAGGGATTCAGGGCATTCATGGGCTCCTGAAAAACCATGGAAATCTTTTTGCCCCTCAGACTTTGGAACTCTTTCTCTGATCTCCCAATTAACTCCTGACCTTCGAACATAATTGAACCCTTAGAGATCACAGCGCTCCTTGCGGGCAGTAATCCAAGCACAGCGTTGGCTGTCAGAGATTTTCCTGAACCGGACTCACCCACTAACCCTAAAAATTCCCCAGGAAAAAGCTCTAAATCAATCCCATTTAGGACCTGGGTTACTCCAGCATAACTGAGAAAGCCGACATGAAGATCACTAATTTTCAGAAGAGGTTCCATGACTTTCCCCCTAATTATGGAAACGCGGATCAAGCATATCTCGAACCCCATCTCCAAATAAATTAAACCCTATGACTGTAATGAATATGGCTATGCCCGGAAAAGAGGCATACCACCATTGATCAAGCAAATAGGTTCTACCCATACTTACCATAGCTCCCCACTCCGCTGCGGGGGGTTGAGCACCTAAACCAATGAAGGACAGCGTCGCTGCAATCAGGATAGCTTCCCCAATGCCTAGAGTTGCTTGCACAACAACCGGCGCTACACAGTTTGGAATAATATGACGACTAATGATCCAAACTTTAGGTGCGCCAAAGGTTTGGGCAGCTTTGACAAATTGCCGTTCTTTGATGGACAGGGCCTGTCCCCGGACCAAACGAACATAAACCGGAATTTTTACAATTGCTATGGCCAGAATACTATTGCGAAAATTAGGTCCTAAGGCAGCAGATAAAGCTAACGCCAGGACCAAGCTAGGAAATGCTAACATGATATCCATCAGTCGCATGATTACTTGATCAACTTTACCCCCTAATAATCCCGAAACACTTCCGATGACAATCCCCAAAAAGCCTGCAATGCCAACGATCCCCACACCAGCCAAAAGAGAAAGTCTAGCTCCATATATGATTCGACTCAGTATGTCGCGTCCAAGCTCATCCGTTCCTAAAATATAAGGACTACCCGGAGGTTTCAAACGGTCTATCAAGTTCAAAGTATAAGGGTTATGCGGTGAAATTAACGGGGCAGCCAGAGAAACCAGCATTACCAAAAAAATGATGACTATGCCTACTACGGTCAGGGGGTAACGCTTTGTAAAATACCTGAGATATCTAAATTGAGCCAACGTTATCACCCCTTAATCTGCGGATCGAGTATCGGATACAGTAGGTCAACGACCATATTAATTGAGACGTAGATGATAGCTACTAGAATTGTAAAACCCATTATAGCTGGGAAATCAAGAAAGGCGATAGAATCTACAACATATTTACCCATTCCAGGCCAACTGAAAATTGTTTCCGTTAAAATAGCTCCGCCCATGAGCTCCCCAAAAGTTAAACCAATCAAGGTCACTGTAGGTATTAAAGCATTTCGCAAAGCATGCCGATAAATAATTCGATAACGAGGAATCCCATTCGAAAGTGCCGTCTTAATGTAGTCTTGTTCAAGCACCTCAATCATACTGGCCCTGACTAAGCGAGCAATCGTAGCGAGTTGAATATAGCCTAAGCAGATAGTTGGTAAAACTAAATGTAAAATACTACTCTTAAGAGCAACCCAGTCTCCCGTAAAAATACTGTCTAGTACGTAAAGCCCTGTTATTTGAGTAGGCGAATTAATAAAAGAGTCCAGTCTACCGGATCCAGGCAGCCAACCCAAATGCTTATAAAATAACAGCAAGACCATCAACCCCAGCCAAAACAACGGTGTAGATACCCCTAAAATCGCCAGAACTCGGGTGCCATGATCAATGGGAGTATCCCGGTAGGCTGCTGATAATAACCCCAGACCTATTCCACTGATTACTGCGAATCCCATAGCAAAAAGAGTTAATTCAATTGTTGCAGGAAAATAGGTTAACAGTTCACTAAGCACTGGCCGCTGTGTACGGATGGAAATTCCCAAATCCCCGTGTAATAACCCTCCTAAATAATGAACGTATTGGAGCCAAACTGGTTGATCAAGCCCCATAACATGGCGCATGTTTTCCAAGGTTTGGGCATCTGCTCGTTGTCCAAGCAGCATGCGTGCCGGATCACCCGGCACGACATGCGAAACGAGAAAAGTAACAAGCGTAACACCTAAAAGAACAATTAGGAGTTGGCTGATCCGTATGGCTACTGATTTAAGGCCACTCATTCTATTACCCCATTTACTTGTTCATCATTTGGAAATTGTACATATCCTCAAGCATTGGGTTGAAGACAAAACCCTGCACGGATTTCCGCATCGGTAATTGATAGTTTTTCTGAACTAAGAAGACATAAGGCGCATCCTGCATAATAAGCTCCTGGGCCTGCTTATATAGGTCAGTTCTCTGAGCTGGATCATTGACACTGGCTGCTTGACGAACAAGTTGATCGACTTTGTCATTTTTGTAGAACGCTCGATTGCCAGCTAAACCAAAATTCTTAGAGTCAAACCAATAATTCATAAACATATATGGGTCTGCATAATCAGGACTCCAGACCCCTATCGTCATATCGAAGTCGCTTTTATCAATTTTTTCACGTTGAGCAGCATAAGCGATTTTTTGTAAATTAACTTTAATTCCGATCTCAGTAAGATTATTTTGGATGATTTGTGCTTCTTGCTCCCACCAAGCCTTACGATCGGAATACATCAAATTGAGTGTCAAGTCTTTAACTCCGGCTTCCTGTAATAAAGACTTTGCCTTCTCAACGTTTTTGGTGTACTGGAACAAGTCGGACTGATAACCCCATAACCCCTGCGGAATGGGTCCGCGCATTTGAGTGGCATTCCCCTGCCAAACACTTGAAATGATTCCTTGATAGTCTACAGCATATGAAATCGCTTGACGGACTTTAGGGTTCTTAAGATCAGGTTTTTGAGTATTTAAATAGACATAATCGACCATCAGACTCGGGGTATCAAAGACAACTAAATCTGGATTTTTCTTTAACTCTTTAAGCTGATCCACTGGAATATTTTCCGCAATATCAACATCCCCTTTTTCCAAGGCCATGCGCTGCGAAGAAGGATCTTTAATAATTTTTATACTAATTGTAGCCAACTTTGGTTTATCACCTGAGTAATTGGGATTGACCGTCAACTTAAGAGACTGTTCGGGAATCCACTCTGACAAAACGTAGGGGCCACTGCCATCAGTGTGATTAGCTAACCAGTTTTGTCCCATGTCACCGTCTTTCTCTTGCTTCATAACAGCAGGGTTTACTATCCCACCACCATTTGTTGCTAACGTAGAAAGAAAGGCTGGAAAGACCGTTTTTAACTTAAATACAACGGTATGTGGATCAATGATTGACACGCTTTCTAAACTGGGAAACGCTTCAGAGGGTCCTTTCTTTAGTTTCATTAACCTGTCAAAGGAAAATTTAACTGAAGCAGCCTCTAAAGGAGTACCATCCGCAAATTTAAGGTTATCCCTTAAAATAAATGTCCAAGTTAATCCATCCGTAGAAATAGTCCAGGACTTCGCTATACCGGGTTCGACTTCAGTACTACTCCCTTTGAAGTTAACAAGGCGATCATAAGCCGGATAACTAATTTTCCAAGCCGCATTGTCCATGGCCACAGCCGGATCAATCGTGCCCAAATCGGCGGCAGTCGCTACCACCAAACTTTTATCCGGTGTCGAAGACGCTTGAGGTACATTAGCTGACTTTGCACATCCTGCTAAACTAGCCAGCATTAGGATACTAATAATTAGAACCCACACTTTTTTCATTTTTTCTCTCCTCCTTCTAATATAATTTAAATAGGTTTCCTTAAGTGGTTATGAAGATTAAGTTTCTCCCCCCCTATCTATCCTCCTTGCTAATAGAAATCACCCTAAAATTCAATACGGCTAATCTTTATTTAATGAAAGTGAAGAAGATTCTCAGACTTAAACCTCTGAGTCCTTCAGTCTCAAAGTTTATCTCTTTAGGAAAATGGGACTCAAGAAAAAAACTGTGAAGTTTAATTCCTGAGCCCCATTGCTCTTTCAATTGCTAAAATTATGCAACTTTATTGTATTCGTGGCTTGTACGAGTGTCAATAGGTAAAAAGAAGTATACAATATACTCTAATTTCCCTCGCTTAATCAAATAAATGACAGGCGACCCAATGATCAGGAGAAATCTCCTTCAGTACCGGTGAAGATAATTTGCAATGGTCGAGCTCCTTAAAACAGCGAGAACAGAAGCGGCAACCGGCGGGCGGGTTAATCGGGCTGGGCACATCGCCCTTTAAAATAATGCGTTCCTTTTTCTTCTCCGGATTGATGATCGGAATGGCGGAAAGCAAAGCCTGGGTGTAAGGGTGCAAAGGATTGGCGTAAAGCTCCCTTTTCGGTGCTATTTCCATCAGCTTGCCTAGATACATTACACCCACCCGGTCGCTGATATGTTTGACCACGTTTAAACCATGGGCGATAAACAAGTAGGTCAAGCCAAATTCCGCCTTAAGATCATCGAGTAAATTTAGCACTTGAGCTTGAATGGAGACATCCAGGGCGGAAACCGGTTCATCACAGACGATTAACTTGGGCTCCACAGCGAGTGCACGGGCAATTCCCACGCGCTGCCTCTGACCGCCGGAAAACTCATGCGGATAGCGGTTGCGCTGGTGCCTTGCCAGACCCACACAATTTAAAAGATAGA
>JAJYAS010000108.1 GCA_021779415.1 Bacillota bacterium | reverse complement strand
CGTTTCAGTTCGCTTTCAGACAGTGTACAAAGGTCGGCATAGATAATATAGCCATCTGCCTTTTCGCCCACCGTGGCAAGAAAAGCATAGTCAAGGGTCGTGACATCATTTTCCCTGTAAAAGAAGTAGTAGGCTGTATCTTTGCTTCTGCCGAGATAGTAGTTATTATCGGTATTTTTGCAAAGAGGCAACGGCTCTTTAGTCTCCATGTAATAAACATATTCACGGATTTTGCGCTCGTCCACACCCTCGTTCAGATTGCCGTCAGGCAAAAGTAACATTTCTCCGAGGTCATAATAGCTGAAATCACCGCCAGTGCCCTCCACATCCGCATAACCATTAATGATGCGCTTTGCGCGTTCAGCTGTGACGATGTCTGCATAATCCATCATCTCAACAAGGATGAACTTTCTGTTACCACCGTCTTGCTTGTTTAGCTTCAATACAGCGTGGGCGGCAGTGCCGGAGCCTGCAAAGCTGTCTAATACTATATCATCGCCGGAAGTAATAGTGCGTATAATTTCGACAATATAGTCTACAGATTTTGGTTGAGGAAAATCGTTTTTGTTTGCGCCGGGGAAAATTTGACCAAAAGCTACTTGTCCCTTTTCTGTATAGAATATCGGATTATTCCAAATTGAGAATGGCTTTTGCTTTGCAGTTTCACCATCTGCAGAAACGGCATAGGATTTTCTGTATATCTTCCAAACGCCATTTTTTTGCTGCCCAACTAAAAGATGAATGTCCTTTTGAGAGAGGTCTTTGCCCCATGTCCAGCAACCTTCAAAGCCGTCTGGCCAGTATGGAAATACTGCTTCGTTGCGTTCTACGGTTTGCTCTAAAGAAACAGTACCATCTGATGAAACAAATATGGGATACCAAAGATTAGGACGGTTTGCCTTTCCAAACTCACGATGGGTGTTTCGTAATTCCAATAACCGATACGCACCATTGCAATCAGATAATTTGTAGTCTTTCCGAATTTTATTGTCATCCTTGGCTACACTGAAACTTCCTTTCGGTAAAACACTTTTCATGTACACAAGCAAGTATTCATGGCAGGTAGCAAAATATTTGTCTTGGCTCCGGCCTTTGGGATTGCACAGCAATGTGACTTGAGCGACAAATCCAGCATTACCAAAAATCTCATCCATAATGGCGCGGAGATAAATGATTTCATTATCATCAAGGCTTATAAATATTACTCCATTCTCGGATAACAGTTTGTAAAGCAATTTCAGCCGTGGATACATCATGCACAGCCACTTGTCGTGACGAGATAAATCGTCACCTTCCTTGCCGACAACATCACCAAGCCATTTTCGCATTTTAGGACTATTCACGTTATCGTTGTAAACCCAGCCCTCGTTGCCTGTGTTATAGGGCGGGTCGATATAGACACACTTCACTCTACCCTCATACCGGGGCAGTAGGGATTTCAAGGCTTCCAGATTGTCCCCATGAATAATCATGTTCTCGCTACCATTATCACCGTCATGCCGACCGTTTTCGTCATAGCTGTATTGCCGCTCCAAAATGCGAAACGGCACTTGCTGATGATGATTTATTACCTTATCTTTTCCAATCCATTCAAGTGTCGGCATATTATTTGTCTCCTCAGCATCATCTTTCTGTGGCTTCCAAGGTAAACTGCCATGATTATGTCATCAAGTCAATAATACCAATATGATTTTCCCTAAAACTATTAAATTCCACAACTTTCCTGAAAGTTCCTGCCAAAATTTAAAAAATCGGTTTCCCAAACTTTAAAAAATAAAACGCCGAGGCTTCTAAAACGCCCCGGCAATCATATTTTTTAAAACTCAGCCCATGTGTCGCATCACTCATCCTCCAGCTTTCTGGTTCGGTGAGATTAGCGTCTTTATAGGTAAGGACTTCCCGTAGTTACCTGTTAGGGTTCCTTGTCCCCCCGATACTCCTGGCGTATTTATTTTCTATCGCTGATGTGTTCAAAATCAGCTAGCTTAGGGTTAGTTTAAATCCAGAATTGTCATCACAGTTCTAATTGACGCACCGGTTCATGTTCCCACGCAAATTCATAAGGAACCGATTTGTAAAATCGAGCCCACATGAGATTAATCCATAAACAAGAATTTCCTATATCTTCTCTGGCTTGACTGATATATTTGATAAGCGTTTCCGACGGATGAGAAAAAATATCTCTTAGTCTTAATAAATATTCGCAGCGTTCCCTTTCCCAATGAGATAAGGCTCCGATCGTTACAGCGTGGTTAAGCAGTTGAGGTTTGTTCCGTGGAAATGTAAATCCTTTAATTTTTACTTTGCTCGCTCGTTGAGCATTGATCCAACCCATTATTTTATCGCGTGGCCCTTGCATCCTTTCCTTTACCTTATTACCGTCAATCTCTGCTGAAACCTCAACATCTTCAACCCCAAGCCATTCGTCATATAGCATTCTCAACGAAGCTTCCAACGCCAGTACTGAGTAATGAATTGCAATGGTAAAGAATTCCCATTCATAATAAGCATTCACGTACAATAATCTTGCCCTCTGAATGACTTGTTCTATGCCACCAGGACAAATCGTCAACAGTCCTGATACTTGCTGCATGTCGTTTACCAAATCCAATGCGGTAAGTTCATTTTGTTGGCCATAGCTTAAACTAATTCCTGTCATGGCTTTAATTCGGATGTCAGGATTACCATTGGGAATATGTACTTCAATTGGACGAAATCCAATTGCGCTTAATGCTTGTTTTCGTAATTGTAATAAACGTTCCAATTCTACCCTTGTCATACACTCTATGGCATCATTAATATTTCTAAGAAAAAAGCAACTATTAAATACTATATCTTTGGGTATAACCACCCACAGTTCCTGTTTTTTTGGATCGAAAACCCCGTTGTATACTTCTGTTTCTTGTTTTAATATTTCAAGCATCTCAATAGCTGGAAAGCTTTTCATGTATGTAAATGGCGCATTACCAAGTCGAAACCGCAAGGCAAAATATGTATGCATGTCATACCATTCTACAGGACACGGGAATGCTAATTTAATAACCTGTATACGTGCCAAAATCTCAAGAGAGGAACTCCCATCAACCTTTAATCGCTTCTCTGATAACTTTAAAGAGATATTTCGATAAGCTATCAAAAATCCTTTAATTCTTCCAGCCCATGATTCCGGATTACTATAATCTAAGTTTAATGTTGGCATGCTAAGCTTTTTACTTTTTGACATCTGATTGTACCCTCAACGTTTTCTAACTAATAGTTTCTAAACAAAACCAATCAGCCAATCCTCGTATTGCCGGAATTCATTATTCAGACCCCGCCCCGCCTTCACTCTCTCGTCTCCTTATCCTCCTCCCGCGCCCCAACGCAGTGATTTGCAATCGGTGAGGTGGTCGGATGTTGCCGGAATTAAAAGTTCAGATGAAACGACGCCCCAGTCTCGCGGCAGCTGGCACGGGTCGGTTGCAAGCCCTCTGTGGCTACTAGGATGCTTCGCGAAGCGCCTGCGAAGGGACGTTTACAAATCTGGCCAAAATCTTTGAACTGAAGTTATGGAGTTGGTAGTTTCATCCTTAAACTGCAGTAATTCCTGTAAGAATTATAGATTTTGTAAATCGTTTTGCGCTTCTAGCCTGTATTGATTGTATTTATCATTTTTGGTGAGACTTATTACTTTATTAAGTAATTGTTTTTTGATTGACTTATCTTCAATTTGGGAACTCATAATATAAAAATATTGAGTATAGGAAAATTTATCTTCAGAAAATCCATTTGTCAAATAATAAAATGCTTTTAATTCATTTTGACTTTCATCTATTGTCATATCATTTTCGGTAGGTACAGGATATCCAACATTGGCAAACCAACTTAATCCTTCAAAGTCTGAACTTGATGGAGGTGATAGGGAATCTGGAGGAAGTGGGATATTAATTTTAATATTAGATGAGTCATTAAAGTGAGTAAGAATATATTGAATTGATTGGTCAAAGGATTTATTTTCATCAAACCTCTGCTTATTTAATTCTTCTAAATATAGTTTAACTGTATTAATATCCTTTTGTGAATTTGAAGAGTCCATGTTGGATATTCCATCTGCAATGTAGTTAACCTTCCTATTAGTAACTAGCATTTTGCTAGATTCAACTAAATTATCCATAACTTCTGCATTGAAAATATATTTAGAATTCTTGAAATTAGCTATTGTTAAATCGCCATATTGTTTAACCATATTTAAATTGCCTTGATTAAGTTGATCTAACATATTAACATATGTCTCAGGAATTTGAGATCCGGGTGATTGGGTAAGGGAGGCAGTGGCAAATTTAGATTGCTCACCGCAACCCATAATAGCAAAAATAATAAAAATAAAAACTAGTATTAATAGAAACAAGTTCTTCTTCATATCTCTATTTTTCTCCTAATATTTATATAGATTCTCGACATTCGCCGAGGCAGTTGGGACAAGAGCTTCCCTGAACCAACCATATAGAATTCCTCAGATAATTTACCTTTAGACCTTCCACATTTTTCCCGGATTTCCTACCAAGTTCGTGAAAATAATACAACAAGAAAACAAAAACTGCCAGACCGTCTTAAAAAAGACGACCCAGCATAGAATTCCAATATATTTCCCTATATGCCACCTACTATAAAAAGAACATACGCGTTCTCAAACTCGCTGATAGCAAGGGCTTCACTTAACGCCGATATAGCACTATTACGCACTCAACGTGTGTTGTCTGTGGAAACATTTTCGATGTCCTGCTTACATAAGTCGTATTTCCGATAATCACACACCGATTTATTGCACCCGTCGCATTTGCATTTTTTCCCGTCGCAGCCCTGATGGCATTGGCATATCATGGCGAAAACCTGCTACTTCAAACATAGACAAATATGTCCATGCCAAGACAATTCCTGTTTCGACCTGTTCCGTCTCGGTTTTCCTACTGCGGTTTTTTAAACAGTCTACAGGCGTAAATTCCCGTGTAGCCCACGGTACACTAAACTAGGCCACTGTATATTTACTAACATTTTTGAGATTTATAGCAGCGTTCAAGTCTCGATCAAGGATTAGACCACATTTTGGACAATTATAAACTCTGTCCGACAACTTTAAATCTGGTTTGATATATCCACATTCTGAACATGTTTTGCTGGATGGATAAAACCTTGACGCGATACGAATTTCAATACCATTTTGTCTAGCTTTGTAAATTAATTTCGTTCTGAAGGTGCTGAAATTCTGTTCAGCTATTGCTCTCGCCAAATGCCTGTTTTTCATCATACCCCTTACGTTCAAATCCTCAATCGTGACATATTGTGGTTTGATTTTCACCACATCGGCCACGGATTGGTTGACGTAATTATCACGAATATTTGCAAGTCGGGCATGAATCCTTTGGACTGTCGTTATTTGTTGATTCAGGTTTTGTCTGGTAGCAGCTTTACCTCCTCTCTTTTTTAAAGATTCAAACTTACGGGATAATTTGCGTTGTTCACGTTTTAGTTTTTTCTTGAGCTTTTTAATTCTTTGGGTTTTGTTGACGTTTCGTTTAATATCTCCATTGCTAAAAACAGCAAAGTCTTTGATACCAACATCAATTCCTAATCCATCATTTGTGTTGCTTTGTGTTTTAATGTCTCGAATATCAACCAAAACAGAAACAAAAAATCGGTTAGCCTTTTGATGAACCGTTCCACTGGAAATAACTTCCTTTGTTGGGAGATAGCCGTATTCTTTGAGTTGTACCCAACCCAGCGTGGGAATTTTGATTCGGTGTCTTTGACACTGAATCACTGACTTAGCATCATTTTTGACAAAAAACATCTTTACTTCTTGATCGCGTTTTTTCTTGAACTTAGGAAATTTGCTTTTCCCGGAAAAGAATTTTTTAAAAGCTTGCTCAGCGTTCATAACGCTTTGTTTTACGGCTTTGCTTGAGACCTCTTTTATCCAGGAGTATCTGGGGTTTTGTGAAATAAACTCGTTATTGAGCCATTTAGAAAATTCGTAACCACTAATAAACTTTCCACCTTCGGCATAAATCTGTTGGTTGCGTGCAATGTAGAGATTATAGACGAAACGACAAGTCCCGAGAGTTCTAACCACGGTATCCCTTTGTTGGGTTGTTAGTTTAATTTCAGTTTTATAAGCTCTTTTCAAATTTCCAATCCTCCTTTATGGTTTTCTTATATTTTCTTAAACCATAAATTCGGCAGGAAAAAACATGAATAATGGAAATCAAATCCTGTACCATTTCTTCTTGAGGAGAAAGTGATTCATTATTAACCACGATAATCTCGACGTTATGAGATGCTAAAAGATTAGCAAACCAGTCATACCCGAACCGGATAAACCGATCTTTGTGAGAGATAAATACCTTAGAGACATCACCTTTGAGAGCTTGGTCAATAAGCTCGTTCCACAGTTTACGCTTATAATTTAACCCGCTCCCAATTTCCTCAATGACTTCATCTACAATTACTGCTTTAGCATTGGCATAATCCCGTAAAAATTGGACTTGATTTCTAAGATCATCTTTTTGTCCACGATTAGATACTCTAGCATAAATAATGACTTTCCCTCTATTATCTCCTTTAGGAGATTCGCCGATATACGCAAGATATTGTTCATGCGTATAATACCTCCGATCCGTTGGCGTTCGGTAAGCTTTCAGTATGCCTTCGTTATCCCATCTTTGGAGTGTTTTGATCGATACGTTGAGAAGTTTGGCAAACTCGTTGATTTTATATCTTTGATTCATGGGTATATTATATCATTCATTATCATGATTGTATATGATAATGGTTACTGTTTTGAGACTCCTCAACTGTGTGCTAACCCGTATTCACAATCCTCGATCAACTCAATCGCTTTTTGAACCTTTTGTTTTTGCAAGTCGGTAGTTTTGAGATTGTCCCGAACTTCTTCCAACTCGGTCAAGGCGCGATTCATTTTTTCTCCCATTTCTTTGAAAAAGTAATCACTGATTTGCATGTGAGACCACCTCCGCCTGTTTGATTGATTTAATTGACTCCGCAATGCCTTCCAAAACGCAAAACGCTCCCATACCATCCGAGAGAGATCCCATAGTTAAACCTGATAAGTCCACCATATTATCACCTTTTTATTAAATATTATCAAAAAGAGACGTGCAATTATTGATAGTTGATTTGACATTCCCAATGATTTGGTGAAATTAATTTCGGCAACCAATCAACGCAGGATTTTAACCCGGTACACAAACTACATTCGGCTTTACTTGGCATACATTCCTCAAAATGATTTTTCTCGCATTTGAGGATCATATCCATCGGTTCCGACGCAAGCGAACAGCTTCGACATTTACATTCACGTACCATTAATTTCATTCCCCCATCCGTTCATAAATTTCCTCTGGTTTCTGGGCGTGAATCACGTTTGATTTTACCACCGCCCCGTTCAGGCCACGGCGGATCTACGCAAATCTGCGGATCGATCAACTCACCTTCCTTACATGGAAATATACATCCGTCTGAGTCACCGATTTGGACAAAAATCATTGGACCTTTAATGTCGACTACCACACCTGTTTCCCCGTTTAAATCATTATGTCCGGGAATTTTCAGCCTAACGGGGTCTCCAACATTTAAAAGCATGTCACTCACCGTCCAAACTAAACATTTATTTTGCCGCCCACCTGAACCAATTCCTGAACCACAAATGTTGGATCATTAAATCCACGTTTTTTGAGATATTGTCTAAGTCGTCCCAACTGCTTGCGCTTAATGGTGATCTCGATTTTATAGCGTTTCCTACCGTTTATACCGTACAAAACAGAGGTATTTACGGTGTGCCCAGAATCACGTAAGCTATCGGCAATATCACACATTGCATCTTTTTTATTGGTGAATAACTCAACTTTCAAAACCCCAAGAGCTATGACCTGTTCAATCTTTGTTCCAAGGTAAACCCCAACTATGCGGCCTGAAACATAGGCTATAATTGATGCCGTTCCTTGCCCGCTGGCTAATCCTTTGATTACTAACGCATATAAGGTTGTATCAGCAACAGTAATAAGATAAAGTTCATTTTTATGCCCCTTGGCACCGTACACGGTTTTGAGTACGCCTGTAATACCACTCAAAACCGTAACGGCGAAAACCATAATTATTGACACAATCGTTCGGCTTCCCCAATCATTTCTATTAAGTTATGTTCTGCTTCTATGAAGCTCGGCGACCACTGTTCAATGATAATTGGGTCACGCCCTTTATTAGGTTTGGTTGCTTCCAATTTAGCCAAAAAACCACAACGTGCCGGCTCAACCATCGCTGTTATGCCATCGACCTCATCGGCGTTAAATCTATTAATCATGGGGTGGCTGTAAACAATCGTGTGAGAGTCAGTTTGTCGCACTAGGTATTCAGGATTATCTAATGCCACTAAGTGTGCTGGAAAAGGTTTTTTTGTTTCAAGAACATTTAGGCTCATCACTCAATCCTCCCCGTATGCACTTTCGATCCTTTTGCCACAATCATCACAATACAAGTCAGTATTTTCCCAGTTAGGTTCGCCATCGGTAACGTCATTGTTAGCTTTGTTCGCACAGTCCGGACAAAAGGCTTCACCTTTTTTATTGATATAGTACATTGGGTAGCCACCAGGCCATGCAAAGTCGTGTAATTTA
>JAJYAS010000107.1 GCA_021779415.1 Bacillota bacterium | reverse complement strand
CAAAGCGCGTTCGTATTTTTTGATCGGGGCGGATCGTGAAGATATTATTCAAGAGGGTATGATTGGACTGTATAAGGCCATTCGGGACTTTCGTGGGGACAAACTCTCGTCTTTTCGGGCCTTTGCTGAATTATGCATTACCCGGCAGATTATCACTGCGATTAAAACCGCAACTCGACAGAAACACATCCCCCTAAATTCGTATGTTTCACTTAATAAGCCTATTTACGATGAAGATTCCGATCGGACATTGCTCGATGTAATCTCGGGAACCCGAATTACAGATCCTGAGGAATTGATTATTAGTCGCGAAGAATTTGATGACATTGAGGAAAAAATGGGAGAGATCCTCAGTTCGTTAGAATGGAAAGTCTTGATGTCTTACTTAGAAGGTAAATCCTATCAAGAGATTGCAGTCGACTTGAGAAGACATGTAAAATCGATCGATAATGCGTTGCAAAGAGTTAAGAGGAAACTTGAGCGCTACTTGGAACGAAGAGATGGATAATTTTACATAAAACTTTGAGGGATAATGGACTTGCAATCTAAACGAGGAAATGGTATACTCTATAAGTGCCAAGTGGTGGAATATTGATCTGGTAACACAACATGCCGACGTAGCTCAATTGGTAGAGCAACTGATTTGTAATCAGTAGGTTGCGGGTTCGAGTCCCATCGTTGGCTCCACTAAACAAATTGCTACATCGCGGGATGGAGCAGCGGTAGCTCGTCGGGCTCATAACCCGAAGGTCGTCGGTTCAAATCCGGCTCCCGCAACCAAGTTTGACCAGACAGCTAAGCTGTCTTTTTTATTATAAGTATTTTCCTTGACAGGGAATTTATCTTGTGATAAAGTATTTTGAGTAATGGATAAAAATACAGCGTCCTACCGTTGTCCGGGAGGTGTTCGTGAATGCGTGTTGGCATTATTTTAGCGTGTACGGATTGCAAGCACCGTAACTACGCTACGATGAAAAATAAGAAAAACAACCCTGATCGCTTGGAGTCTCAGAAGTATTGCAAGTTCTGCAAAACCCATACTCTCCATAAGGAAACAAAGTAATTTTTTTTTGTACTAGTTTAAACTGAACGCCAGGCGGCGTTGTCACAGTGTCGATGGCATCGATGCGTAAGGATGTGAAGTGATGGGCGCGTTAAAAAAACCAGCCAATACTCAGCGACAAGCGGATAAGGCGGCGGAGTATTTCCGGGGGGTTTTGAGCGAATTAAAAAAAGTTCATTGGCCAAGCCGTAGGCAACTGCTCACCTACACAGGAGTTGTGTTTTTTGCGGTGGCGATTGTGTCCATTCTGATGTGGTTTGTTGATAGTGGCTTAAGTTGGGCTTTGACCAAGCTGGTGCCATAATCTGCGAGTTTCCGCGGCAGTGCCTGAGGAGGTCCCCTGAGAAATGGCGAAAAACTGGTATGTTATCCACACCTATTCGGGCTATGAAAACAAAGTAAAAATGAACCTTGAAAAAAGAGTCGAATCCATGAACATGGAAGAAAAGATTTTTCGCGTGCTTGTTCCTATGGAAGATGAAATTGAGTTCAAGGGCGGAAAACAGAAAATTGCCAAACGCAAGGTCTATCCTGGATATGTCCTTGTGGAAATGGAAATGACTGACGATTCTTGGTATGTTGTGCGGAATACACCTGGTGTTACTGGGTTTGTTGGCACTGGAACGAAGCCCATTCCATTGTTGGACAGCGAGGTTGTCAAGATTCTACAACAAATGGGAATGGATGAGGTTCACACGCGGATTGACTTTGAAATCAATCAGAGTGTTCAGGTTACCGCTGGTCCTTTCAAGGACTTTATTGGAGTAGTTCGAGAAATTCTTGCGGACAAAGGTAAGTTACGGGTCGAAGTGTCTATGTTTGGTAGAGAGACGCCGGTTGAACTGGAATTTTCACAAGTTCAAAAACTCGACTAATGATGAGAGATTATTCTAACAAGGGGGTGTATAAACAATGGCAAAGAAAGTAATTGGATTGGTTAAATTAGCGATTACGGCAGGGAAAGCCACACCGGCACCTCCGGTTGGTCCAGCTCTTGGTCAGCACGGGGTCAACATTATGGCCTTCTGCAAAGAATACAATGAGCGCACTAAGGATCAAGCAGGGCTTATTATCCCAGTGGAAATTACTGTCTATGAGGATCGTTCCTTTACCTTTATTACAAAAACTCCACCGGCAGCTGTGTTGCTTAAGAAGGCGGCTAACATCAATTCAGGCTCGTCGGAACCGAATCGCAAAAAAGTTGCTTCTGTACCTAAATCAAAGGTGCGCGAGATCGCGGACATCAAGATGAAGGATTTGAATGCAGCAAGTGTCGAAGCGGCAATGAGCATGATTGAAGGTACCGCCCGAAGTATGGGAATCAATATTGTCGAAGGTTAATAAGACTGTGGGAGGGCTAAGCCCGCATCACCACAAGGAGGTTATTAGAATGGCCAAAGTAGGTAAAAGGTATCAAGAAGCTGTGAAGTCGTTTGATCGTAGTGCGCTCTATGAGCCAAAAGAAGCCCTGGAAATCGTATTAAGTAACGCGAAAGCAAAGTTCAATGAGACAGTTGAAGTGGCTTTTAAACTTGGTATTGATACCCGTCATGCAGACCAACAAATTCGTGGCGCTGTCGTGCTCCCGAATGGTACGGGCAAAACCCGTTCGGTGTTGGTATTTGCTAAAGGGGATAAAGCCAAAGAAGCCGAACAAGCTGGAGCTGACTTTGTCGGAGCTGAGGATATGATTGCTAAGATTGAACAGGGATGGTTTGACTTTGAAGTTGTCGTAGCTACTCCTGACATGATGGGGTTAGTTGGTAAACTGGGCCGAGTTCTTGGGCCAAAAGGATTAATGCCTAACCCGAAAACTGGAACAGTTACGCTTGATGTAGCGCGTGCGATCAAAGAAATCAAAGCTGGTAAGATCGAATATCGTGGGGAAAAGGCCGGTATCATACATGCGCCACTCGGAAAAGCTTCATTTACTGTGGAGCAATTGTTAGAGAACTATCATACGTTGGCGGATGTCTTAGTTAAGGCTAAACCTGCAGCTGCCAAGGGACAATACATGCGGAGTGTCACAGTGACCTCAACCATGGGACCTGGCGTGCGCATTAACCCAACCAAAGCTGTCTAAAATAGGATGACCTCTTGACAGCATCCCATTGATAAGATAGACTTACTGACAGTTGAATAATGACCGCTGTAGAAAGCAGGAGCTGCGAGGCTTAATATCCTGCCGAGGTTGGAAGACACGCCGATAACTCTTTATTTGGCATTCTTAACCTCTGCATGCGCGGAGGTTTTTTGCTGGGTTTATGTGAAGGAAGGAGGTGCACACAGAATGCTTAATATTGATCAAAAAAGTCAAGTCGTCTCGGAGATCACGGAAAAATTCCAAAAGGCCTCAGGTGTCGTCTTAGCCGATTATCGTGGTTTGACTGTGGCTCAAGTCACTCAATTACGTGCCCAACTGCGTCAAGCCGGGGTAGAATATCGGGTTTTGAAAAATACACTTGTACGTCGCGCTGCCAATGAAGTTGGGGTAGAAGGGCTTGATACTTATCTTGAAGGACCAACAGCCCTTGCTTTTAGTGCAGATCCTGTCGCTCCAGCGAAAGTCTTGATGGAGTTTGCGAAAGCAAACAAACTCAAAACGTTTAAAATTAAAGCTGGTGTTTTGGAAGGAAAAGTAATTGGACCTGAGGGTGTCAAAGCTCTTGCAGAGCTGCCTACGCGCGAAGTTCTACTGTCTATGGTCCTGCGTGGTATGCAGGCGCCTCTCACTGGTATGGCCAATGTACTTCAGGGGCCGATTCGCAAAATGGGATATGCCCTAGAAGAAGTGCGTAAACTTAAGACCGCTCAATAATTTGTGGATTAATTGAAGAGCTAATCACTCTCATATTTTTAAGGGGGAAATAAAAATGTCCAATATAAATGAAATTCTTGAAGCTGTAAAAGGGTTAACTGTCCTCGAATTATCCGAACTCGTTAAGGCGTTCGAAGTTGAATTTGGCGTAAGCGCAGCTGCTCCTGTAGCCGTTGCTGGTGCCGCTGCAGCTCCTGCTGCAGAAGCTGCAGAAGAAAAAACTGAGTTTGACGTTATGCTCACGAATTGCGGAGCTACCAAAATTGCTGTCATCAAAGTGGTACGTGAAGCAACAGGCTTGGGCCTTAAAGAGGCTAAAGATCTCGTAGACAATGCACCAAAGGCAGTAAAAGAGAAAATTTCAAAAGATGAAGCTGAAGCATTGAAAGCAAAATTAGTTGAAGCTGGAGCAACCGTCGAAGTTAAATAATGTCCTGTAAAATCAAGAAGGTACTCTCTCGCGGAGAGTACCTTCTTTAATTATGCTGGAATATTATTACTTAGAAGTGTTACTGGGATTTTCAACAATAACTAGACGAAGTATTACTTGACAACACACTTCGATTTTGTTATAATTTATAAATGTTACCATGGATAATTGGAATTATTACTTAATATGCCCATGCTATGGTAATGAATTGTAACCGTTGCATAATAAGGAGAAACGATTTTGAATTTTCAGCAAGATACACCATAGACAGTGAAGCGAGGTTCTATTAAAAGGCCTTGCTTTTGGCTGTATATGTCAATATATTGTACCTCAAGTAGAGGAAACCGCACTGAGGGGTGAAACGCAAATGTTCTATCCTGTAAAGGTTGGGAGACGGGAGCGCTGGAGTTACTCCAGAATCCGGGAAGTCCTCGACATGCCAAATTTGATTGAAATCCAGCAAAACTCCTATCGATGGTTTCTTGATGAAGGGTTGCGAGATATGTTTCGCGATATTTCACCGATTCAAGACTTCACAGGCAATCTTGTTCTAGAATTTATTGATTATAGCTTAGGAGAAGCTAAATATCAGGTTGAGGAGTGCAAAGAACGAGATGTAACCTTTGCAGCGCCATTGCGCGTCAAGGTACGCCTGATAAACAAGGAAACAGGTGAAGTCAAAGAACAGGAAGTCTTTATGGGGGATTTCCCGTTGATGACAGACAAGGGGACGTTCATTATTAATGGCGCCGAACGTGTTATCGTCAGCCAACTTGTTCGCTCACCTGGGGTATATTACGCAGAACAGATTGATCCCAGTGGTAAGAAACTCTACGGTGCTACAGTCATCCCGAATCGTGGAGCTTGGTTAGAATTTGAATCAGATATCAACGATAATATCTTCGTCAGGGTTGACAGGACGCGGAAGTTGCCTGGCACAGTTTTAATTCGTGCTTTGGGATATGCAAGCAACGGACAGATTTTGGAGTTGTTTAACGATAATGAATATATCCGTGCCACTTTAGAAAGAGATAATTCAGAGTCAACGGAAGAAGCATTAGTTGAAATTTATAAAAGGCTAAGGCCAGGAGAACCTCCCACCGTTGATAGTGCGCGTTCATTACTGGAGGCACTTTTCTTCGATGCTAAACGCTACGACCTAGCTAAGGTCGGACGGTATAAATTGAATAAGAAGTTGGGAGACTTCCAAGACCCTAACGACATACCCCCGATGGAGGTTCGGCATCTGACGCGCGGAGATATCGTGGCTAGCGTTAAACGGATGCTTGCCTTAATGGATGGAGAAGGACATAAAGACGACATTGACCATTTAGGAAATCGTCGACTGCGCTCGGTGGGAGAACTTCTCCAGAATCAATTCCGCATAGGTTTGTCGCGAATGGAACGCGTTGTTCGAGAACGGATGACCATTCAGGATGTTGAAGTGATTACCCCCCAAGTATTAATTAATATTCGACCTGTCGTAGCAGCAATCAAGGAGTTTTTTGGCAGTAGCCAGTTGTCTCAATTCATGGACCAAACAAATCCGTTGGCTGAGTTAACACACAAGCGTCGTTTGAGTGCCTTAGGACCGGGAGGATTGAGCAGGGAACGTGCAGGTTTTGAAGTGCGTGACGTTCACTTTTCCCACTACGGAAGGATGTGTCCGGTAGAGACGCCAGAAGGCCCGAACATTGGCTTGATTGGATCTTTAGCGACATTTGGTCGTATTAATCCTTATGGTTTCATTGAAGCTCCTTACCGTATGGCGGATAAAGAGAATGGTAGAGTTACGGACGATATTCATTACTTGACCGCCGACGAAGAGGAAAAATATGTTGTAGCGCAGGCAAATGCGCCCCTTGACGAGAGTGGGAAGTTCTTAGGGGAAAAAATTGACGGACGTCACGGACCCGACTTTGTTCACGTCTCCCCAAGTCAGGTGGATTACATGGACGTATCCCCAAAACAGATGGTATCCATCGCAACTGCTTTAATTCCGTTCTTGGAACACGATGATGCAAACAGGGCTTTGATGGGTTCTAACATGCAACGACAAGCAGTACCCCTTTTGCGCACGGACTCACCTTACGTTGGAACAGGAATGGAATATAAGACGGCCAAGGACTCTGGTGTCTGCGCCATTACTAAACAGGCTGGAGTCGTAGAAAGGGCAACCGCCGACGATATAATAGTTCTTCATGACGACGGAACAACTGAGAGGCATAAGCTTCTTAAGTATCTGCGTTCTAACCAAGGAACGTGCATTAACCAAAAACCCATTGTCATGAAAGGTGAGCGGGTCGAAGCCAACCAGATCGTCGCAGATGGACCGTCGACAGATCATGGGGAGCTAGCCCTGGGACATAATGTTTTAGTGGCTTTCATGACTTGGGAAGGGTATAACTACGAGGATGCTATCCTCATTAACGAAAAATTGATCCGGGAAGATTATTACACTTCCATCCACATAGAAGAGTATGAATCAGATGCCCGTGACACAAAGCTCGGTCCGGAAGAAATTACTCGTGATATTCCTAACGTTGGAGAAGATGTGTTAAAGGATCTTGATGAGCGTGGTATTATCCGGATCGGAGCGGAAGTCCGTCCTGGTGATATCTTGGTCGGCAAAGTCACTCCGAAGGGTGAGACTGAGCTTACTGCTGAAGAACGTTTGTTGCGCGCCATTTTTGGAGAGAAGGCGCGTGAGGTGAGGGATACCTCCTTACGTGTGCCTCACGGCGAAGCGGGGAAAATTGTCGATGTTAAGGTGTTTACCCGAGAAAACGGGGATGAGTTATCTCCTGGGGTGAATGAACTTGTTCGTGTGTACATTGCCCAAAAACGGAAAATTTCAGTGGGAGATAAGGTGGCTGGTCGCCATGGAAATAAAGGGGTTATCTCCCGCATTATGCGTCAAGAAGATATGCCCTTCATGCCAGATGGCACTCCGATTGAAATTGTTCTCAATCCTTTAGGCGTACCTTCTCGAATGAATATCGGTCAGGTTCTTGAAACTCACTTGGGGTGGGCGGCAAAGTCTTTAGGCATTCGCATTGCAACTCCGGTTTTTGACGGTGCCACTGAAAGTGACATTTTTGAGACTTTAGAAAAGGCTGGACTTCCAAGCGATGGGAAGACCGTGCTCTATGACGGGCGTACAGGAGATCCGTTTGATAGCAAGATCACAGTGGGCTATATGTATGTGCTTAAACTTCACCATTTAGTAGATGATAAGATTCATGCTCGTTCGACGGGACCGTACTCTCTTGTGACACAGCAGCCTTTAGGTGGTAAGGCACAATTTGGAGGCCAACGTTTTGGGGAAATGGAAGTTTGGGCCTTGGAAGCCTATGGCGCAGCCTATACGTTGCAAGAAATTCTTACAGTTAAATCAGACGATGTTGTGGGTCGAGTGAAGACATACGAAGCGATTGTCAAAGGTGAGAACATCCCTGAACCGGGAATTCCGGAATCCTTTAAGGTATTGATCAAAGAAATGCAGAGCTTAGGCCTTGATGTAAGAGTTTTATCAGCTGATGATCAGGAAATTGAGATTCATGATACTGACGAGGATATTACGGAAACAGCCAAAGAACTGGGTATCGATCTGCACGAAGAACTTCCGCCTCCGACGACTCGCGCCCTTGCTGATAAGGATGATGAGGAACTCATGATCGACGAAGAAGATCCGCTCGATGAATTAAATGAGGAAGTCATTGAGGAAGAAGATATAGATCTTGGCGATCTCAAATAGTCCCCCGGACGAAAGGAGCGATAAGGATTGCTAGACGTCAATAACTTCGACCGCATGCGCATTGGATTAGCTTCTCCGGATATGATTCGTGAGTGGTCGTTTGGAGAAGTCAAGAAACCTGAAACGATTAACTACAGGACCTTAAAGCCAGAACGGGAAGGTTTATTCTGTGAAAAGATTTTTGGTCCGACACGAGATTGGGAATGCCATTGCGGGAAATATAAACGTGTTAGATATAAGGGAATTGTCTGCGACCGGTGCGGAGTAGAAGTGACCCGTTCTAAAGTCCGTCGTGAGCGCATGGGACATATTGTGCTCGCAGCGCCAGTATCCCATATATGGTATTTTAAAGGAATTCCAAGCCGTATGGGCTTGCTTTTAGACATGTCTCCTCGAGCCTTGGAAAAAGTATTATATTTTGTCTCCTACATTGTGACAGACTCTGGCGATACATCCTTGATGAAGAAACAACTCCTAACTGAAACGGAATATCGGGAATACCGTGAGAAGTATGGGGATCGTTTCCAAGCCAGCATGGGTGCGGAAGCTGTGAAAATGTTGCTGGAGGAGATGGACCTAGACAAACTCAATGACGAACTTCGAGTCGAGCTCAAAGAAGTCTCGGGACAGCG
>JAJYAS010000106.1 GCA_021779415.1 Bacillota bacterium | reverse complement strand
ATCCATTATAATCGTACTGATCGTTGCACGGGATCCGGATGATTTTGCGCGTCCGATAATGGATATCGGGACGTCCTTACCACCAACATCTTTCCAGTTTGTAATTTTCCCAGTAAAGATATCCGTGAGTTGAGCTTTGGTCAAGTTGTCAACATTAACATCTTTATTAGTAATGATGAGGAAAGGCGCTACAGCGACTTGGTGATCAACTAATCCTTTGTCTTTTAGTTCATTCGTAACAAGCACATCTGAGTTTCCGATATCTACAGAACCGCTAGCTACATTGTTCAAACCCGTAAACGAACCTCCACCGCTTAAGTTTACCTGTACACCAGCATTTTTAGTCATAAACTCATCCGCAGCTAATTTAACGAGTGGTTGAAGTGCTGTTGAACCTGCAGAAGAAATCGTTTTCTTGTCAATAGTTGTAGCGTTTGAGGTCGGTGTCGTTGGTGTAGGAGTTGGTGCAGCTGTTTGACCACATCCTACTAGGACCAAGAGAGCCAATAAAGTAGTACTTACAAGAGCAATCTTCGATTTCGCTTTAAACAATTTTGTTTCCTCCTTAAATTTCCTATGTGCCAATTCCTTAACATAAAATGATTATACTGTAAGATTGTAAAGTCTTAATGAACTCAATGTAAAGTTTAAGTTAAATCTCAGTATTTTTCTCGGTGTGTAAAAGTGTAGCCAACTCCACGTACCGAGTCGAGTACAGGTCCTAACGATTTCAATTTATTGCGCAAATGACTGATATGAACATCAAGTGCTCTGGTACCTGAGTTGGAAAGGTTACCCCAGACCTTTTGAATGAGATATTCCCGACTGAATACTTGGTAAGGATTTGATACAAAGAGAACGAGCAATTCAAATTCCTTCACAGTTAGATTTAAAAGCTGTTCATCCAGGGTAACAGTATAGCTTTCTTTCTCAATTTCCAATCCTCCCCATCTCAGAGGGCTATCTACCATCTCAATTTTACGTTGAATCTCTCTAAGTCTAGCCTTAATCCTGGCAGATAATTCTCTGGGACTAAAAGGTTTAGATAAGTAGTCGTCGGCACCGAGCTCAAGTCCGATTATTTTGTCCATGACATCATCGCTGTCACTTAGAATTATTATTGGAACATCATGGGTATCCTTCTGGTTACGCAGTGTTTTGATAACCTCAAATCCATCAATAAGTGGAAGCGTTAGATCAATAATAATAATGTCTGGTTTATCTCTCCTAGCAAGTTCTAACCCTTGTTCGCCGTTTAATCCGATTATTACATTATGCCCATCTCTTTCTAAGTTAACCCGGACTAATTCTTGAATTTGGACCTCGTTCGCTACGAGTATAATTTTGGTCACACCATAACTCCTCCCAATAAAGGCCCTCCCTTACGATTTTAATTCAAAATGTACAACTACCTATATCATAATTGTTGTTTGTAAAGTCTGTATGAACGGAATGTAAATTTATTGTTATATATTATGACTGATCAATCAAGACATCCTCTTTTTTCTGGATAACAGCTCGCCAATACATTCTTCATCCAGTTCATGACATCCCAAATCAACTGGCTTCTCTCTATAGAAACCATGAAAATTCGATCCTCCCGTTATGTTTTGACCAAAGCATAGCCCATATCCTAGGGCAAATTCAATCATTTTTTGACCATTTCCCTTTTGAACAGGTTCCGGAAACAACGCTATGTCGCTGATTATCCAGTTTTCTGCTTCATTCTCAAATCCGACACTAATTGCAGCAAAGCCTCCACAACCTGTTCTGTGGAGGGGCCTGGTAAAGCGACCGCTGCTTTTTCCTGCATTCTTTCTATATTCTCGGGATAGCTTAAGCAGCGCTTTAGAAGTTGTTCCAATTCCTCTTCACTCCCTGCAACCTGCCCTGCGCCTACGCGTTGCACAAACTGTGCATTTTCAACTTCTTGCCCGGGGATCGGCTTGAAGATTACAAGTGGCAAGTGCTTTGTTAAAGCCTCGGAAACCGTTAATCCACCCGCCTTAGTTATAATCAGATCGGAAACCTCCATTAATTCCTCAACATTATGAACATACCCCAACCGCACGATGAGGTTACGAGCCTGGACTTTTACTTCTACTAACGAGTTATATAGCTTTTCATTCTTTCCACAGACAATAATAGCTTGAACTGGAATGAGAGAATCTGCGAGTTGCTTGCAGATTCTCTTCACAATTTCGATCTCATACACACCTCCCATCACTAAAAAGGTGGGTAGCTCTGGCTTTAAACCTAATTTGGAAACAATGTGCCCTCGATCCATTTCTCGTTCGAATTTCGGACTGACTGGGATCCCCGTCACATAAACACGTTGTGGTTCAATTCCCCAGGACACTAAACTTTTCTTTACTTCCTTACAAGCCACCATGTAACGATCAACACCTGGATGGACCCAAAGACTGTGAACAGTATAATCAGTGATTACAGTAACTACCGGAACATTAAGAATACGTTCCTGCCTGAGTTGGGCTAGAATCGAAGAAACTGTAGGATAAGTACAGACGATGAGATCTGGTTCAAATGCCTGAATGTATTTAAGAAAATCACTGCGCCCTATGTGATTCAGAAAACGTTGCATCATCGACTTAGGTTGTAGCCTAGCTGTTTTATCATAAAATCGTCCCCAAAGCCTCGGGGTATGTTTAATCATCTCCATGTATAAGTTTTTTACCATGGTATTTAAACGCTTACTTAAAAAATCTCCAAAATCCAAATGAGTAATTTCTGCAAAAGGCTCCTCAATACGTATGCCTTCGATAACAGCTTCTGCCGCACGAAAATGTCCATTTCCAAACGCTGCAGAAAACACAAGAATCCTTAATTTTTTCAACTCTAGCCCTCCCTCTCAATTTCCTCATTCTGATTGTTTACGCGAGACGTAAGGTTAAACTGTCTAATTGGTTTCGGGCAAAATTCAAAAAACCCGCTGAAGTGGCAATTGTCAGCGGGATCAATATTTCTGATGCCTTATGATAGCTCTCTACAGAACATCCCTCCACCTGAGATACCAAGGAATATAGCGGACCGGAAACGCTAGCATTATGCTCAATCCATTGGGCTGGATGTAAAAACGGCAAATACATACCACATATTGCAGGAAACTTGCCCCAGTTATTGGTTGCCCATGTTTCAAACTCTTTGTGACCGTCGAAAAGAATCCCTAAGGAATGGTGTGGAACACACATGTCTTGTACTAGGTGTAGCGCTGCGCCCAAAAAGAACATTCCTTTATCGACGTTCTTTGGGAAAAAAGTAAAAGCCTTGTTGAAATAATATTGACACTCGGCTGTTGCACCCGGCCAGCTAATGAGTCCTTGCTTATCGGGATGACTATAAAAATGATTGACGTTTTTCCAACCGCGGTCAGCCCAGTATAAACCTTTTGTCAGTGTCGAGTGATGTGCCTTGAATAATCTGACTACATCCTCTTTTCCATCCTGCTTTAAAGTAATATAGGCCTGTTCCAGACAATGAACATGGGTTACGCCTGGTGTGTCGAGAAAATATTGCAAGGGTCCCGCTGAAGCAAGAAGCAACTTTGTCATCCGCCCAAGAGTCTGACCAATAATCCTCTCATACATGTCCAAGTCAACACCTTTCCTGTGTTTTAAGACAATTTTATCGCATGACTGTAAAGGAAGTATTATTCTCAGGTTAAGAAACAACTAAGTTCTGTTAAATTTGAGTTAATTATTTATATTGCTGTTTCAGTAATTAACAAATATTGTTATTACTGAAACAGCAACGTTATACTTATCCTAAAATTCGTTTAAAAACTCTAAAGAGGATAAATTTAACAATAAATTTACATTCACTTAAATAGATTTTTACAATTAGATACTATTATGTAGTAAGGATATTACACATTGTAGCAGACTCAAATTAGGCACGATGCTGGGTCAAAGAAGGAGTTTTCAAATGTTTAAGTCGGTAGATATGAGCCAACAAAAGCTATACCGTCTACTTAGGGACAAGAAAACAATCTGGGTGTTATATCTTGATATCATTAAATTTCAGGAGGTGGAATTTCGTTATGGGTACAAAATCTGCAACCAAATTCTGGCTGAAATTGAAAATGAACTTAATCTTACACTTAAACAGCAACGCAGCCTCTATTTGTTCTCTCATATAGAATGCAGAGGTGGGGATGACTTTGTTGTTTATTTTGTTCCGGGAGAAACCATACATTGGGACATCACCGAAGTCATCGAACAATGGGTTCGCCCTATGGAAGAAAGGTTTAACCGCAGAATTAGAAAGCTAGTTAACGAGAAAATATGCCTTCGTTCCGGACTCGCCCAGTGTATCAACGAAGTCGGCCGAAGTGCCGATTATTTACTGTATGCGGCAGTGAAAGAGGCCTTTCTTCTTAACAAATCCGAACCAGATCCCAATTTTTTTGCGCGCCGTGAAGAGATTACCCATCTGATCGAAAAGCCCGACAAGTACTTGAAAGCCGCTTTTCAACCAATTATTGAAACACGAAGTGGAGAGGTGTTTGGGTTTGAAGCGTTGGCCCGTATACCAGGCTCCTCTTGTTTTAACAATATTGCTGAACTCTTCCCCTTTGCTGAAAAAATAGGTCAGCTCTATCCGATCGAAACACATTGTCGGCGCCAAGCTATTAATTCCTACCCTAATGTTGTCCAAAACAAAGAAATGCTCTTCCTCAACATTAACCCTCAAGTCCTAATCGACCCCGAGTTTGCCTCTGGTCATACAAGAAAATTACTTAGTGAGAAAGGGTTAGCCCCAACGGATGTTGTCCTGGAAATTACCGAACGAAGTGCAATCGAGGATTTCTCCACGTTCCGTGATGCTCTAGATCATTATCGTAATCAGGGTTACCTAATTGCTTTGGATGACGTTGGAGCAGGCTACTCCTCGTTACAGTCCGTAGCGGAGCTACATCCTGACTTTCTTAAAATTGACCGATCTTTAATTCAGGGAGTGAATACTGATCCTATAAAATGGGCCTTGCTGGAGACCTTTGTCACCTTTTCTAAGCGTATAGGGTGCCGTATCATCGCAGAAGGAGTGGAAACGGCAGAAGAAATGCGTACTGTGGTCCAATTGGGAGTGGACTACGTACAGGGCTTCTTTGTTGCAAGACCCACTTTTGAACGAGAAAGCATTAATCCAGCCGTTATGGAGATCCTTGATCCGGTGCGTCGGCTTAAATCTATAGATCAATGCCCTGTTCTTTCCATGTTAGAGCCCATACCCTTGTTCGATACCAACGCCCTTGTCAGTTCCATCGAAACTTACTTCCGTGAGCACCCAAACCAATGGCTGGTGGGGATAACCGAAAACTCACGTATTGTTGGTGTAATGCAGCGCGGCAGACTTTTTGCCGCGCTAGGTACCCGCTATGGGGTCTCTCTTTTTTTAGAGAAAAGTGTTTCCGTTATAATGGACTCAAATCCACTCATAGTGGAAGACACCACTCCTTTAGAAGTGGTGTCTAGTTTAGCTATGCAACGCTCGGATGCCCAGCTGTATGACAGCATTATTGTGGCTAACCAACGCAAGCCGGTCGGCATGGTTTCCGTGGCAAATCTTATTAAAGCTATATCCGAAAGGCAGATTCAGCTTGCCCAAGGAGCTAACCCGCTGACTGGGTTGCCAGGCAACCTACGCATTGACCAGGAGATTCGACAACATTTAGAACGCGGTTTGACCTTTGGCCTATTATATGTTGACCTTAACAAATTCAAATATTATAACGACTTATACGGTTTTCAACGAGGAGATGTTGCTATCAAAATGTTAAGTGAGGTTTTGCTAAATGAGTCATTTAAAACCGCCGGAAAAACCTTTGTTGGACACATAGGTGGCGACGATTTTATTATAATTTCTTCCCCCTCGGACTTGGAAAAGTTAGCAGTCAACATCGTCGCCCAATTTGAACAATCTTGCGATCAGTTACCTGGTACAGAAAACCTTAGCGTGGCCCTAGCCGGCCTGAGCATAAACACCACGGACCGAAATTGGACGCCTATACTCGTTTCTGAACGAGCTGCCCAAATCAAGAAAGAAGTTAAAGCATTGGGAGGAAACTCTTTTTTAATACGATTGGAGGAGTAATGTAAATGAAATGGTTTTACAACTGGAAAACGTTCTACAAAATTAATGCTTTAGTCCTTGTCATGGTATTATTCATGCTCGGTTTAAGTTTTATGGGGTATTATTTTTATAATCAATCCAAAGTAGCCATAAATGATACCTATTCAAATGCTTTGATTTCAGTAAAATTTATTAATGATGCCAATGCCAATATGCGTATGATGCGTAGTGTAAACGTAGAACTTATCTTAGCCCCTCTTGACGCTTCCAAGAAGCAAAACTTACTCATTCAGACTACAGTACTAAAAGGCTTAACCACCGTATCACTGGACAACTATACCCCCCTTGCTAAAGAGCCCTTTGAAGTTAACAAACTGGCGAATGTGAGGGACTCATTGCAAAAATACAGCGACGAATGGCAAAAGGTAGTTTCGCTAATGGATAGCGGGGACAAAGAAGGAGCCTATATCTACTTTTCTAATAACGCTACCAAAGACTTAGACGATATTCAAACTATGCTCGCCGAACTCGTAGAGTTTAGCACTCAGAAAGCAAAAAGTAGCATTTTGCGCGAAAATCTTAATTCTGCACAAACGATGAAAATGCTATTAGGTTTCCCGCTGGCCGTCGCTGTTCTGGCATTTATCATTGGAGCTCTGGTGGCCCGTGCCATCGCCAAACCTCTACAAATAATGCTAACAAACGTTCGAGAGCTTGCCTCAGGAAATCTTAGGGTGACCAAGTTAAAAACGACCTCCAAGGACGAAGTTGGACAACTTGCAGAGGCCTTTAATCTTATGACGAATAGTCTGTCAGGCTTGGTCAAACAAGTCTCTGCGTCATCGACGGACGTTGCTACTTCAGCTCACCAGCTTTTAAATATTACGGAACAAAGTTCAAGTGCCTCTGGCCAAATAGCACTTTCCATAGCCGAGGTGGCTGGTGGAACGGAAAAACAAGCCTGTGCAGTTAACGAGACCGTTGCGGCTATGGAACAAATGAACATTAACATTCAAATGGTAGCGGAGGCAGGCCAGCGCGTCACTACCCTCACCTTAAAAACAACTACGACTACTGAAAATGGGCAAAGGGCTCTTACTCAGGCTATTAAGCAAATGGACAACATCAGCAGGGGTAATCGAGTTGTTAAAGAAACTATCACCTTATTGGCTGAGGGCTCTGATCAGATAGCGGATATCGCTAGCTTAATAACTGGTATTACAGAGCAAACCAATCTTCTGGCTTTAAACGCCGCTATCGAGGCTGCCCGTGCTGGCGAGCAGGGGCGTGGCTTCTCTGTAGTGGCTGAAGAGGTTCGCAAGTTGGCTGAAAAGGCCAAAGTAGCGACAGGACAAATCACTGCTTTAGTGGTTGTAAACAGGAATAACATCAATCGTGTTATCGTTGCTATTGATGCTGAAGAAGTTCACGTTAACGATGGAATTAAGGTGGTAAACACCGCCGGTCTTGGCCTATCTGATATATTGAATATGGTGATTGAAGTTTCTGAACAAGTAGGAGGGATTGCCTCTTCCATACAGCAAATGGCAGGCGGAAGTCAACAAATCGTTTCAGGAATTCAACACATTGGTGCTGTCAGCCTGGTTACTGCCGACCAGGCAACCACCGTTTCCGCAGCCATTGAAGAATTCACAGCGTCTATCGATCAGATTAACTTATCTTGTCAAAGTCTGACTGACTTGGCCCAGAACTTACAAACTGGAGTTAGCACTTTTAGGATCTAAAAATACATTTTGAGGACGAGTAAATTTATAACAAGAAGGAGAATCTGCTATGAAAGTTGCAATTATATCGGATATTCATGCCCATTCGTTGCTCTAAAGGCTGTGCTAGAAGATATTGAAGAACAACAAGTTGACAGGATTTTATTGTGTTGGTGATTTGATAATCATTGGTTCGATCATACTTCGGGGTCAGCCGCTAAATTAAGAATTGCTTGTGCGTAAACTTTAGTTGTTAAAAGAAGTTTATCAATCGAAATATACTCATCAGGACAATGAATCACTTCAGGTTCACCTGGAAAAACGGGACCAAAGGCAACCCCTTGAGGTAACGCTTTGGCATAGGTTCCACCACCAATTGCAAAGGCAAAGGCTTCAAGTCCAGTGACATCAGAATATGCTTTGAGTAGAGACTGAACCAAGGCGCTGTCTTTGGGAACGTGATGAGCTGCTTGGTGGGTTAAAACGTTTAGCGTCAACTTCTCTGTCTTTGCTATTCTTTCAATGGGAAGTAGAACGTCGTCCAGCTTATAGGTAACTGGATAACGGATATCGACGACATACCGCATCTGATCGGAACTCAATTCTAAAATGCCCAAGTTGAGGGATAGCTTTCCCGAGGGTTCATCACTTAGAGTAATTCCAAAACCCTCTCCATAAAAACCTGTGCCAGGGAATTTCAAGATATTATCAATCAAGTGTTGTTCCATAGGGTCTAGTGGAAGTGTTCTAAGAAATTGCAAGGCATAAATGACGGCATTTTTTCCATTTTGGGGAAGACTGCCATGAGCTCCCACGCCATTGAAAGAAAGCTTAATTTCTTGGTCTGATGTTTGACTAACCAGCATTCCACTAACCCCTTCAGGAAACGGAAAGCCTTTC
>JAJYAS010000105.1 GCA_021779415.1 Bacillota bacterium | reverse complement strand
GCCAGTTTCGACGGCAAGACCGAAGCCAAGCAGTAATCCCGTTTAAGGCAGGTTTGAGCGATGGCAGCAAATCGCCGTCGACAGATCCATTGCCGAAGGCCAACCCAGGTTGGCCTTCGTTTTTTGCTCCAGTAAAAGCCCCCCTTTCGTAGCCGAATAATTCTGATTCTAGTAACTGTTCGGGAACAGCGGCACAGTTTATTTTAACAAACGGTTTGTTAGCCCTTTTACCCTTTTTGTGAATCAATTTGGCAACGAGTTCTTTGCCAGTGCCCGACTCACCCGTAATTAAGACAGTCGTGTTTACATTAGCGACTTTTTTCGCCATAGCAATTGCATTCGTCATAGTCTCGCCACTGTAAATCATTTGGTCTTTTTCCATTTGCAATGAACTCTGTTTCGATAATTCGGTTTTTTGTTTCCCCGTTTTTGTCATATCCTCGTCACATTGATCATGCAAGCTGACCAAATTGGTGATATCACGTACATTTGTAACTACCCGGATTAGGTTCCCTTGTTTATCAAAAACCGGATTCCCGGTAACCAGATTTTGACGCTTTCCTTTGACTGTCTGATTAATGGTAACTCGCTCACGCCGTTTTATAACCATCAACGCTACCGACCTATCGTAGTAATTCTCATCCACCAGCACTTTCATCTGCCTACCAATAACTTCATTGGCTTTTATGCCTGAACTGCGCTCGTAAGATTTGTTGCAGCTTAACGCGATACCCTGTCCATCTGTTACGAATATGCCATCATACGAGTAGCTTACGATGGCCTCCAATTCGGTCATCCGGTCTTCAGCGTAATCATTCATTGTGACCTCTCTGGTTTGGGTAAGTCCAGTGGTCTTGCTCCTAGTAAAATCTTGATATCCCGCTCGATATCACGAGAGTCTAATCACCAAAATCCACCACTAGATTTTGATATGCGTTGTTTTTCGCTTTTCACGACCGTTAGAGTGTCTAGCCTTAGTTTTTCACTGACCATAGGCACAAGACTTTACTCTTTAAGGCCCGTATCCGATTAGGATGATTCAAACCTTTTTTTTAAACATAGTAACCTATGAAGCGCTATTTCGACTCCTCTGACAAACCTATCTTTGTAACCCGTGGCAGTCTCTGAATAACCAGTTTCGCAGAGCTTCAAGACGTTCCTTCTTATTTCAACAGGAATATGCTTAGATAGGTTTGAATCAAAGGGTCTAATAATTAAGCGGCCACCAGATCACAACTCGACCCAGCAAATTCGTGATCGTAAAGCGTATGACCATTAGCTTCAGCGTGACCCCATTGTGACTCAACACCAGGCGCTTAGTGGCAGAATTAAGGTTATAAATCAAGAGCATGATCCTCCAGCATGCGGCGTTGGCGCCGAATAACCCATAAGGTAGTTTCCTGCCGACCAGGTCTTCTTTCATCATCGAATGCGTCTCTTCACTTTTTTCCCTATTGGTACCTATACCACTTCATGTAGCAATTACAAAAAGAAATCAGCTATGCAGAGTCAGAACGGAGACGGCACTATATCGCATAAATGCGACGCCATAATCTTGGTTAAGCGGGTTTGACCTGAGATTCAAGTCTATTTTCTCCATTACTGCGGCAGCGTCAACCTGTTGTGAGGCCTTATTTCAAAACAGGTTTTTCTTATTGGCATATAAGTTGCATAGAAAATTACCTTATAAAATTTCATAAAAAATTACCTTATAAAAAACACAGTAATCTACCGCTTTAATCGGCTATACGATGAATACTAAAAACCATGATAAGGAAAGAGTGTTAAACATCATGCAATATTTTTAACTAAAATCTCGTTTCTCTTCTCATCAATCATTTTAAAGATAGGATGTACCCTCTGAGTAGTCGGTCTATATGTATGAAGAGCCAGTGCGTTGTTGGATTGTGCATCGAGTTGACAACTACATTTATGTCGAGGGTCCAGAAACATTTTTCCCTTTTGTTTCAAAATCATTATTGGGAGATAAAAATGAAACCTTTAAAAGATCTTATATTACTGGATTTGTCCAGGGTACTAGCGGGTCCTATTTGTACTATGCTCCTTTCAGATTTGGGCGCGAATGTCATAAAAATTGAACCATTTCCCAATGGTGACGAATCAAGGGCTATTCGGCCATTTGTAAATAGCGAAAGTTCCTACTTTATGAGTTTAAACAGGGGGAAAAGGAGCGTAGTCATAAATCTAAAAAAAGATGAAGGAAAAGAAATATTTTTTAAAATGGTTCTGAAGGCTGACATTCTTGTCGAGAACTTTCGCCCTGGCACAATGGATAAACTGGGTTTGGGCTATAAAACACTAAAAGAAATGAATGAGAAAATTATCTATTGTTCTATTTCGGGATTTGGTCAGACTGGCCCATATAGAGACCGACCCGCTTATGATACCGTGGTTCAAGCAATGAGTGGAGTCATGAGCATCAATGGTCATCCGGACGGTCCTCCAACCCGCGTGGGTGTATCAATCAGCGATATCGCGGCTGGTTATACTGCGTCAGTAGGAATTTTAAGTGCTCTGCATAAGAGAGAGAAAGACGGGAAAGGACAGCATATTGATGTCGCGATGCTTGATTCCATGCTTTACATACTGGAAAACGCTATTGCGAGATACTTTGCTACGGGCATAAATCCGGACCGGATAGGCAACCGGCATCCGGTTAGTACTCCATTTGATATTTTCACCACAAAAGATGGGAATATAGCTATCGCGGTAGGGAACAATGCAATTTGGGAACGTTTCTGTAAGGCTATTGGTACCGATAATTTGCTTAAGGACCAACGACTTGAGACCAATGCTACTAGAACTGCAAATGAGCCGGAATTAAAAGAAAAGATCGTTAAAGTGCTATCAGATAAAACGACTAAACAATGGTTGGAAATATTTATCCAACATTCAGTCCCCTGTGGTCCGATCAATAGTATAGCTGATGTAACTACCGACCCACATATTTTGGCCCGTGAAATGATTGTAGAGGTTGAGCATAAGAAAGTTGGAAAGACAAAAATTCCTGGGGTCCCGATAAAATTCTCCGACACCAAATGCACAGTTACAACGGCCTCTCCAGTTTTGGGCCAGCATACAGATGAAATATTAAAGGAGTATGGTTTTACAATAAATGAGATTAAAGGGTTTAGAGAATCAGGCGTAGCAGTCTAGTTCGAGAGGCAAGGAATTATACTTAAACTGGCGGACGATGCAATGATCATCATGTTGACTTAAGGGCGATTTTCTCATGGACGAGGCAATAAAGGCCCTGCGGCCTCAGGAAAACAACTAATCTTAATCACATGTAAGGAGGCTGTTGACATGGCACTTGGAACCACGGATGAAATCAAGACACCTTCCCGACAGGAACATAGTTGGCTTGATCCAATTCGGGATCTCGGGATTGCATTGACCAACTGGACGATACGTTACGTTCCTGACCCTTGGGTAATTGCCGTTATCTTAAGCGTTATCGTATTTGTAATGGCTCTGGCCTGGGGCAAAGTGACGGTACCGGGAGCTATAGCCGCCTGGGGCAAAGGTTTTTGGACCCTTCTAACATTTATGGCTCAGTTTACTTTCGCAATCATGGTTGCTTACGCATCTGCGGCTGCCCCAGTCATCTCTCGATTGTTCAATTATATTGGTACCCGCCCCAATCCTGACAAACCTTGGCAAGCCGTTCTGACTATGGCTTGTTTTTCCTTGTTTACAGCTTGGCTTAACTGGGCAGTTTCCATCACCATGTCTGCCATGTTGGCGCCATATCTTGCCAAAAATAACCTTAAAACTGACTTTCGTTTGCTGGTAACAGGGGCTTATTCCGGCTTCGCCACTATGTGGGCTTCCGGCCTATCTAGTACAGCTCCCCTACTCATCGCTACCCCTGAAAATTTTCTCCTGAAAAATGGCGTTATCAAGGAACTCATTTCTGTTGATCGTACAATATTAGCTCCCGTCAATTTCTTGATAATTCTAGTGGTATTCGTCATATTATGCGCAACGATAGTTATATTGACACCACGGCCTGAAAAAGCCTATTCCCTGACAAAAGAAGAAGCAGATAATCTCATTCGAGTCGTCGATGTTAACCCGCCTGACAATCCAACCTTTGCCCAGAAATTGAACTGGTGGCCGGGTTGGAATATCATGGCTGGTACTACTTGTATAGCTTATATGATTATTGCTTTCCAACGCAACGGTGTGGCAGCCTGGAACATCGACATGTACAATCTTACTTTTCTAATTCTAGCGCTGTTCTTAACCTGGCGACCCGCCGTTTTATTTGATGGTTTCAAGAAGGGCATCACGGGCACTTGGGGTATAATTTCACAGTACCCTTTATACGGTGGTATTTTCGGATTGATTGTTTTCACCAATCTCGGGAGCTTCCTAACCCACGTTTTCGCCAGCATCGCCACAACTCATACGTATCTGCCAGTCATTTATTGGTATTCTGGCCTGTTGAGCTTTTTTGTTCCCTCAGCCGGTGCAAAATGGGCTATGGAAGCTCCTTATATTTTGCCCGCGGGAGATGCATTCGGCCTGAGTGCGGCTTCGGTGACGCTGGCCTATACCTGGGGTGACATGTTGACCCACTTTATCCAACCATTTTGGGCAATTGCAATCCTTGACATTACAAAAACGAGTTTCGGTCAGATCGCTGGATTCTGTGCACTATTGTTCATTGTTTACGCGATTATCATGTCTGGCTTGGTATTCTTGATTCCTTTGCATTTATAGAACCCATTTACTCGGCGAAGGCAACATGAATCGGGAAAGACACCATATGTATGATTTGAGAGCCGACCATATAAGGACGGCAGTAAAGGGGCTTGGTTGTTACAGTCTACACGTGATGAGGCGTGGGAGCGATACTTCCTTTACCGAGATATGGACATTCATCAAACCGTTAGCGGTAGCGTTCGTTACTCATCTCGTTAAGGAGGGGTGTACACCTCTACCAGGTTGGCATTCGAAGGTAAAGAAGACCTCGATTTTACACAATTTAATTTCATGAAAGGATATCGCATGATTAAAATGATAGATCACATTGGTTTTGTGGTCCATGATATTGAGGATTCATTGAAAATATATACTGGGGCGCTCGGTCTGACCCTTTCTACGGTTGAAACCAATGACCTATACAAGGTTAAGATCGCCTTCTTGCCCGTGGGTGATACGTTGATTGAACTCATTCAACCTATGGCTGAAGGGACAATGATGTCCAATATCCTAAAGGACCGAGGTGAAAGTATTCACCATGTCGCCTTCAGAGTTGACAATCTGGAGGCCGATTTGGGCAAACTGAAAGCAATGGGTATTCCACTTGTTGATGAAAACCCTCAATCAGGAGGATTAGGCGCTCGAATCGCTTTTCTGCATCCGAGTGCTGCTAATGGCGTATCTATTGAGCTGGTGGAGAAGAAAGAATGATGAGGATGAGAAGGAGATATTCGCTTGTTAAGCTAATATGATAGGCGAATCCCTATTTGAAGACCATGCCGCCCACATTGGTGGGGCTGCGAAATTGCCTGAGCCCATTCAATTTTCCCTTTGACAGTAGGGCCTTGATACGGCTTGAAGGTATATCATAAGTAGCTAGATTACTTAGTGCGTTTCAAATTCCTATTTGATGGAAGGAACTGACAATGATGAATGAAAAGGCTTACTTTCTGGACGCCGGATTGCTTAACCTGGACAAAAGTATCTTCACCAGTGGTCGCGGCTTCGGGGTGATATTAGAAGCTACAGTTTATATGACATTACTTAAACATGGGCCAGATTGGATTCTAATAGATACTGGATTAAATCCGGTAGGGATAACTGACCCCGAGAGGGCCTGGGGGCCGCGTGCAAAGGTTGTTAGACCTGTGTTACAGGAAAATAATGATATCAGGGTCCATCTCGAGCAACTTGGGTTAAGCTTAGGCGATATTAAGTACGTTATTAATACCCACCTTCACTGGGATCATACTGGGGGAAACAAGTTTTTTAAACAGTCCACCTTTTTTGTTCAGAGAGCAGAATATCGATATGCATATTGGCCCAGCAGGTTCTTTCAACCTCCTTATATGAAGGATCATTTTGACTGTGGAGTTAATTACGAATTGGTGGAAGGAGATATAGAATTGTTTCCGGGAGTTTTCCTATTCCAAACACCGGGGCATACCCCTGGGCACCAGTCTGTTTTAGTGAAGCTCGCATCTGGGAAACATATCCTAATTGCCGGAGACGCAGTATACACGAAAGAGAACCTTACTGAAATCATACCTCCCGGAAATTGTTGGAATCAAGAAGCCGCAATTTCAAGCATAAATAAGATTAAGTTAATTCAGAGTCTAACCGACGCAGTAGTCATTCCTGGACACGACCCAGATCTATGGAGTGAGATTCCTAAGTCACCTTTGTTTTTTAGCTAATTCACAAATCAGGTTGATCACTGTTCCTGTTCATTTTTATCATTACTGGCGTCTCGCTTGCTTTTGCGGTTATGCCTGTCCTACGTCAAAAGATCGCGACTCGCTTCCAGCGCTGTGTTGGCATGAATGCTATTAGCGTCGTTGACATCTTGACCTTTGGTATAGAGAAAAAGTTATGCACTACTGACATGTTCTGTTTATCAACTTTCTGTTGAACATGCAGGGAGGGGAATGGACTATCGACGTCCCTATGACATCCCCTGAAAAGAGATCGCGGCCTGCCGACCAACGAACCGCGATAACAAAAGAACTTTCCGATATAGTTATCTCCACTCATGATCTGGAATTTGCTCTTAGGCAACAAGTTCCTAAAGGGTAGGAAACCGGGAGAAAGAAAATGGCTTTAATGACTGGCAAACAGTATCGGGACAGCATCAAAGACATGAAGATTAATGTCTTCTGTTTTGGAAAAAGAATATAAAAACAACTGGAACATCCAATCACCAAACCGGCCATCGAGGCGGTGGCCCTGGCTTATGACCTGGCCCACGATCCCAACTACCAAGACAAGATCACTACCATCTCCCACCTGACAGGAGAGCGCATCAACTACTTCACACATCTTTATCACAGTGCGGAAGATTTCGTGAAGCGGCTGGACCTCATGCGGGATCTGTTGCACTACCACGGCATGTGCACAGGGGCACGCTGTGTCTCGGGTAATATAGCCAATGGGCTCGAATCAATTACCTACGAAATGGATAAGAAGTACGGTACCGGGTACCTAGAGAGATTCCGCAATTACTGGGCAAAGGTGCAGAGTGAGGATCTCTCTGTGGGCGGTTACATCACCGATCCTAAAGGTGACCGCAGCAAAAGGCCCGCGGAGCAAGCGGACCCCGGGTTCTACCTGCGAGTGGTCGAGGAGAAGAAAGAAGGCATCGTCGTCCAGGGAGCCAAGGTCATGATTTCCGGGGCATCCATTGCCCATGAAGCCTTGATCATGCCTACACGGGCCATGAAAGAGGACGAGAAGCAGTATGCGATCGCTTTTGCCATTCCGACGAATTTGCCGGGTCTAACTCTGCTGCACCAATTTCCCAGTCCCGATTTTCGCCGCTTCGTCACTGGAGCTAAAGGGACTGACTTCGGCAATGAGCGGTATGGCGTCTATAACGCTTGCCATATTTTCTTCGATGACGTGCTGGTTCCTTGGGATCGGGTTTTTATGTGTGGGGAATACGAGTTCACCGCCCCTCTTGTTGGCCGCCTGTCTCCCTGTTTTCGCTGTGTAACGTCAGCGTGCAAGTGCGGTCATAGGGACCTGCTGATTGGGGGGGCTGCGATGATGGCGGAATACAATGGCGTTGCTAAAGCAGGGCACATCACAGAGAAGCTGTCGGAAATGAGCTACGAGAGCGAACTTTCATACGGTTGTATCCTGGGATCTGCCTATCGCGGCTTCAAATCCGAGTCGGGAAACTACTTCCCTAGTGCCCTCTATGCTAATGTCGGCAAGTACCAAGCGAGCAAAGCCTTGTGGTTTGAAGCACGCATGGGTGTAGATATCAGTGGCGGGCTGGTTATGAGTATGCCCAGCGAAGCTGATATGGAGCACCCCGAACTGGGAATTCTCATCGAGAAATATTTTCAGGCCAGCCCCGCAGTGTCCACAGAGAACCGGATGAAAATGTTGAGGTTAATGGAGTACCTCACCGGCATTGGCAACATTCTGGTGGCCGAATCCTCACAAGGAGGAGCTCCGATCGCCAGTCAACAAATGGTTGTCAGTATGGATCTTAGAAGAAATTTGCAACAATACAAGCTCCACGTCCTTAAACTCGCTGGCATCATAGAATAAACTTCAGGCATAAATTCTAGGAGACCGGGTTCGGACACCTCCAGGAAAGAAGAGCTGAAAGATAGCAACTAAAAAAGTTCGTGTGATCATTACGAGTATTATGGATCATGGTATTGCCCGTTTTGTGCCATGACCGGCCATGAAAGAAAAATGTACTGGGATCAATCGACGATCTGATCTAGAGAAAGTGAGGACTAATTTGGCCATGAAAACGGCTGATCAATATCTTGAATCATTGAAATCGCTTAAAATTGGAGCTCACGTAATGGGGGAAAAAACCAGCGAACTGGGACATCATGGGCTGGTAACACCTTCTCGGCAGGCCGTGGCTTTTACCTATGACGCTGCGCATAGGCCGGAGAGCAGGGAAATGCTTCGGGTTGTTTCGCACCTGTGTAACAACGAGGTTAACCGCTTCACTCATCTGCATCAAGGCGTCGAAGATCTTGTTAACAAAATAAAAATGCAACGTTACTG
>JAJYAS010000104.1 GCA_021779415.1 Bacillota bacterium | reverse complement strand
GGTATGCTGCTGTTATTGTCGGAGGTATGCTCGCTGGCGCGGGTGGCGCTTATCTATCGTTAGCCTATTCTCCCTCCTGGATTGAAAACATGTCGGCTGGTCGCGGTTGGATTGCAGTTGCACTCGTCATTTTCGCCGTCTGGGATCCGGGTCGTGCCCTGTTGGGCGCATGGTTGTTCGGCGTCATTGCCTCGTTGGGTCTGCATCTTCAAGCCCTAGGCGTCATGATACCGTCAAATTTTTTACAGATGCTACCTTATGTTTTTACATTTATTGTCTTGGTTATAACCACTCGGGAAACAAAAAAAAGGCCTTCAGGAACACCTGCTGCGCTCGGAATTCCGTATTCACGTGAGGAACGCTAAGACCTCCTAAAGATGATAGACAAACAACTTAGGAAATGATAAAAAGGGAGCCAACCGAGTAGACAAAGTTGGCTCCCTTTAAAGCTTGCGAAACTTAAAGGAGTGGAAACAATGCGAACCTTTGAAGAAATCAAGATCGTACTTGAAGCCGGGTTAAGTATCACGGATTGCGACCTAAAGCTTGAAAATGTTGATCTGGTGAATGTCTACTCATCGCAGATCTATCCGACCAATATTTACATTAAAGGGAAACGGATTGTTTCAATTGATCCAAAAGCTGAATTAAAAGCTAATAAGACGATTGATTGTGACGGGATGTATGCTGTGCCAGGGTTTATAGATGGGCATATGCATGTTGAAACAACTCTTCTCTCACCTGAGGCCTTGGCGGATGTCCTTGTACCACAAGGTACGACGACAATTATGGCTGATCTCATGGAAATTGCCAACGTGGCAGGAATTGATGGTGTAAAAGCACTGGTTAATTCCATTGCGGAGCTCCCTTATCGCACCTTTATTCAAGTATCTTCAAGAGTACCCACTGCGCCTGGGCTGGAGACTACGGGCGGTATCCTTGGCCTTGCTGAAGTAGAAGAAATGTTAGATTGGACAGAAAGTATTAGCTTGGGCGAGTTAGATCCGTCAAAGGTTCTTTTTATTAAAGATGAATATCTTAAAAAAATTTCAGCCACCTTGCAACACCGAAAGATTGTTAATGGACATGCTATTGGGCGCATTGGACAAGAGCTGAACGTCTATGCCAGTGCAGGAATGTCTGATGACCATGAGTGTGTTACATATGAACATCTCTTAGAGAGAGTGCAATTAGGAATGACCGTGATGCTTAGAGAGGGTAGTACGGAACGTAATGTCGAGGAGCTTATTAAAGGGGTAATCAAGAACGGCTTGAGCCATGAACATTTAATTTTTTGTACGGATGACAAACATGCTATCGATATCCGTGAAGAAGGTCATATTAACTATAATGTCAATAAAGCGATTTCTCTGGGGATGCCGCCAATGCAGGCCATTCAAATTGCAACCTTGAATTCCGCAAGGCATTTCCGTTTAGAAGATGAGATAGGGAGTATTACCCCTGGCAGGCTGGCTGATATCTTACTTATTAAAGACTTATCCAACATCACTCCGAACAAGGTTATTTATGAGGGGAAGGTTGTTGCTGAAAACGGTCATCTCGTGGTGGAAAGCAAACACAGGAACTATCCTGATTGGATCAAAGAGACCATAACACTCAAAACGCCAATCATAGCTAATTCATTTATTGTACCAACTCAAAGTCAAGAGTCCACAGCCCGGGTGAACGTGATACGAATTTATGACGACCAAATTATTAACGAGTGGGACGAAGAAGAACTAACGGTAGTAAACGGACAAATCCTGAATAACTTGGAAAAGGATATTCTTAAACTGTCTATTGTTGAGCGCTATGGTAAGACAGGAGGGGTTGGGATTGGTTTTGTTAAGGGATTCTGCCTGAAAGAAGGAGCCTTAGCTACATCCATGTCTCACGACCATCATAATATCGTTTGCGTCGGTACTAATGATGAAGATATGGCCTGCGCTACAAATGCGATTCATAAGCTTCAGGGTGGTATGGCTGTCGTTAAAGATGGCCAGGTCATAGGTGAAATGGAACTGCCGATCGGCGGTCTAATGAGTGAGAAACCAGCTGAGATCGTGATTAAAGAGCTAGAAAACGTTAATACCGCAGCTCGACAGTTGGGATGCCACTTGCCATCCCCGTTTATGAGTCTTTGCTTTATTTCTTTACCTACAGTTCCCAAGCTGGGATTGACAGACTTGGGGTTAGTCGATGTGCTTAATCATAAATTGATCGATGTGGAAATTTAATTCGTTTGAATTCCAATTGAATATGAGTGAAATAAGTTGATACCCCCGATAAACTAGCTTTGTCGGGGGTATTTTGACGTTCAGAGGCACTATTGTCTTTCTTTAGAGTTTCAAGTCCAACTCCGTTGATATATTATTCTCTTTGTGTTTAGCACGTTGCCGAGATAAGATTAACATCCCAGTTAAAAACCCAGTTAAAATGATCGCAAGCGATAATGTTCCAAAGGCCTCTAATAATGCTTTAGATTTCCCAAACCGCATGATTTTCCCATACAACTCAGGCGCCTGTTCCTCAATCGCTTTAATTTTATCCCTCATAGTAGGCGTTGTTGCTGTAATTTCTTGATACTTAAGACATAGTAATTTATTTTTTTTTTGAATGAGCTGATCTGTTCTTGGAGTTCGTGTAATTGGTTGTCGTGTATGCGGCACGCCAAATTTAAAACTTACTGTAGTTCTATCTGTTTCTATTATAAATTCATTATCAGAGTATCCGGCATTTCTTAAACCGGTCACAAAAGCCTCACACATGGACTCATTTTTCAAGGTAATTTTAACGTCCATCATGAGTTCTGAGGGTTCGGAAAACTCTCCCAGCCTAAAACCTGTGAGCCACCAGTGGGTCCCTTCTCGTGTAAAGCAGGGTTTGTTATTCTTCATTAGAGTATAGGACATTCTCAAAAGATCGTCATTGCTTGCACAATGATAAAAAGCACCACTAAGGAAGCTGGGAATCATTAGATCAAGAGCCTCAGTATAGACACCTATTTCGCAACCAGTTACCAGATCATACTGGCCTTTCCATAAGGCAATCATCCACTTTTTCTCACTATATTCAAAGTGAATCGGCTCACAATCTATAATCATTCCTAAAGGCGCTGCCGCTTCATCATACAAACGACAATATCCGATACCCCTTTGCCATGGATTCATATCAGAATAAAAAATATCTTGTTTTGGATCATATGAATATCCGGCAATTTCTACTATATTATCCAGTTCCTCATTACCCGTCTCTTCAGGTAAGAGAGCCGTTTCGACGTTAGAGTTTATTACTCGAACCGACATTTAGACCACCCTCCTTAGTACATAATATTTCGTTTGTACACAGTATGGTGCATCAGTTCCTAAGTATTTAGAAGTATTTGGAATATTTATTTAGCATAAAGGGAACTAATCTCTCCGTGAGGATTGGCTCCCTTTATGCTATAGTGAAAAAATGCTACTCATTTATACAAAAAAGAATATTTCGATTTAGCTCAAATCTGTTATAATATAGAGAAACATTTATGAGCCTGTCGGTTCAGAGGTGAACAGAAAGGGAGGGTCAATAATTTGAAGATGACTGGAGCAGAAGCAATTATAGAATCCCTGAAGAATGAAAATGTTGACGTAATTTTTGGCTATCCCGGAGGGGCAGTGTTGACGCTTTATGATGCTTTGTATACTGCAGAGTTTAGACATATTCTTACCAAACATGAACAGGGTGCGGTTCATGCAGCCGACGGTTATGCTAGGGCAACGGGTAAGGTCGGAGTGGTCATTGCTACTTCCGGGCCTGGGGCAACCAATTTAGTGACGGGTATTGCTACAGCCTACATGGATTCCATACCCCTAGTTGCGATTACGGGTCAAGTAGCAGTTCCACTGATTGGAAGGGATTCCTTTCAAGAGGCAGATATTCGAGGGATCACGACTCCTGTTACGAAACACAACTATTTGGTGAAGAAGGTTGAGGATTTACCGGGAGTTCTCAAAGAAGCTTTCTATATTGCACGTACCGGTAGGCCTGGACCTGTGGTTGTGGATGTTGCTAAAGACGTCTTTGCTGCTTCTCTGGATTATCATTATCCGACAGAAGTGACGTTGCGTGGATATCATCCTATATTCGAAGGAAATCTAGAGACGATCAATCAGGTTTTTGAGGAATTAAGATCCGCTCACAAACCACTAATCTTTATGGGGGGTGGGGTGAATCTATCGGGTTCGGCTGAAGCCTTGAGACAGCTCGTTGATCAGACGGGGTTTCCAGTCATTTCGACCTTGATGGGTTTGGGGAGTCTTCCGTATGATCATCCCCAGTTTTTGGGCATGGTTGGAATGCATGGAACGTATGCAGCCAATATGGCGACGACAGAATGTGACTTGTTGCTAGGAATAGGAGTTCGCTTTGATGATCGTGTGACTGGACTTTTGAGCGATTTTGCTTCTAAGGCCAAAGTTGTTCACTTTGACATCGATCCTGCGGAAATTAACAAAAATGTTTTGGCCCATTTGCGTGTGATTGGAGACCTGAAATGGTCTATACCTGCTCTTGGGCAACGGGTTAAGGACGTTTCTGGCGAGTTGAAAGAACAAGTTCGAGCCTGGATTGAGAAGGTTCTTAGCTGGCAACGCGAAAACCCTTTAACTTACGAGCGTGACGCTGAGCTCGTGATGCCGCAAACTGTGATAGAAAAAGTCAGCGAGTTGACCCAGGGTGATGCCGTGATTGTCACAGATGTCGGACAACATCAGATGTGGGTAGCTCAGTATTACGGATTTAGACATCCGCTTTCGTTACTGACCTCTGGCGGGCTTGGTACGATGGGGTATGGTCTTCCTGCTGCTCTGGGAGCGCAATGTGGCTTGCCGGATAGAACGGTGATTTTATTTGCTGGCGATGGCGGAATCATGATGAACTGTCAGGAATTAGCAACAATTGCGAATTATAATTTTCCGGTTAAAATCCTGATCCTGAATAATCAGACGTTAGGTATGGTTGCTCAGTGGCAAAGGATGTTTTACGGTGGACGTTATTCACATACCAGTCTTAAAGGAAATACTGATTTTGTGAAATTGGCGGAGGCTATGGGTGTGACTGGGTTAAGGGTGACGATACCGGAGGAACTTGATAAAGTCTTGAAAGAAGCGTTGGCTACGCCAGGTCCTGTCGTCGTGGATATCCGGACACCGGAAACGGTAGACGTCTTGCCTATGGTTCCGTCGGGGGCACGTTTGGACCAGATGATTATGGGAGGTTAGTTGCATGAAACACACACTCGCTGTTTTAGTAGAAAATAGACCGGGGGTTCTGACCCATATTTCCGGACTGATTAGTCGCCGAGCGTTTAATATTGAAAGTATTGCTGCAGGATATACGGAGGAACCGGATACCACGCGAATTACGATTGTGGTGGAAGGGGATGAGATCGAACAGGAGCAGGTTGTTAACCAGCTGTCCAAATTAGTGGATGTCATAAAAATTAGTGATCTTACCGCAGTTGAGTCCATTCAGCGCGAGTTAGCGTTAATTAAGGTCAAAGCGAGCGTTGAGACCCGTTCAGATATTATTAATATTGTGGATATTTTCCGAGCAAGTATTGTGGATGTTAATAGGGAGACGATGGTCATCGAACTTTCCGGGGATGAAACAAAGATCGATGCTTTATGCCAAGTCCTCGAAGAGGATCATGGAATTATTGAAATCGCACGGACGGGTAGGATTGCTCTTTCGCGGGGGCCAATTCCGGCAAAGGATCGGTAAACTTTAAATGTAAATAATGGTAAGAATAGAACGTTTTTAGGACGTGGACAATTGTGTCCGCGTCTTTTGTTATCTGCGCACTTCCGACAAAATGTTGACCTTTCTTTGAGAAAACACTATAGGAAAAATAGATAATGAACATAATGATATGATATATACAGCGAGCTCAGTGAGTGCTAATCTTGACTTAAGTTAAAGTAAAGAGAATTACAAAGTAAGGAAGGGAAGAACTAAATAAATAATATGGAAGAGTATTCAAGGTGAATTGTAAGGAACACTGACGAGGATGACTTTTAAAGGAGGTTATGCAATGAAAAAGTGTGACGAGCATATTCAAAGATTTACTGTAACGGGTCAAGATAAAGGTATATGTAAACTTAGTGAGCCTGAAGTCGAGGAGTACGAATTAATTTATAATACTCTTATTACCAAACTCATCGATACGGGCGGAGAAGTTCCGGAGAATTCGGAAATACAAGTAATCAATAAAATATATACCTGTTACGATGAGTGTGTAACCCCGATGGGTTTAGTGAATGTGAGTCTGGAATACTTGGCAATGTTACTGACCTTTTGCAAAAATGAAAGGATTCAATGGTTAGTGGATATAAGGGAGTGTACGGATACCCATTTTAAGGAATTATCTTACTTTAAAGTAATAGTTGATTGCACACAAGATGCATTTATGACAATGGCAAAAAATAGGGGCTTTAGATATTCAACAGTTCACTAGGGATTAGGAATTTTGGAATTCTATCTTCAAGCACTTTGAAAGGACTTTGCGTTTGCAACATTTTTCACTGCTAAGACTCTTGTATTTCATATAGTGGGAGTCTCGCATTTATGATTTGGTGGGGGTAGAGTCAGGTTTTCGTCCGATTATCCAGACCATAAAACTTAACAAAATCATGAGGCTTCCCACGAGACAGACTCCATTCCATTGCCAGAGGCTCCAGGCGGTCATACCTAAGTATGACCCTAGTGCTCCTCCGATGAAGTAGGTGACCATATATATTGTGTTGAGTCGACTCTTGGCCTCAGGGACCAAACTATAAACTCTTGCTTGATTTGAAATTTGGGCACTTTGTACACCTAAGTCGAGAAAAATGACACCGATGATTAAACCCCAAAGGTTGTTACCAAATAGCCATAGGCAAGCGAACGCCAGTAGGGTGACAGTGGAGGCTACCCCGACTACAAGTCGGGGGCCTTTTTTGTCTGCTAATCGTCCTGCATAGGGGGCAAATGAGGAGCCTGCGACACCGATCAGACCAAACAATCCGGCTACCTCAGCGCCATAATGATAGGGTGGTTGCTTAATAAAAAAGGCTAACGTCGTCCAAAAGGCACTAAATGAGCCGAAGAGTAGTCCGCCCATCAGAGCAGCCTCGCGTAATATTGGTTGCTCAGCGATAAATCCCCATAAAGAACGCAAGGTTTGGCGATAGGTTAATTGTGAGGCGGGTCTGCTTAGAGGTAGAAAACGTGATAACACCAAAGCTAGAACCAACATCATGCCCGAAGCGATAAAATACATTGCGCGCCATCCCAAGAGGCTGCCAATGATGCCACTGACCGTTCGAGCAAGAAGGATTCCAAAAAATAAACCACTCATAACGATTCCTACGATGCGGCCCTGTTCTTTAGCGTCCGCTAGTTGAGCGGCGAGAGGAACTATGATTTGGGGGACGACGGTCGTCGTTCCGACGGCGAAGCTAGCGATTCCTAACATTGTGAGATTCGACGCAAAGGCTACGCCTAGCAGGGAGAGAGAGACCGCGCCAAGCAAGACCAGGATCAATCGTTTCTTTTCTTTGATGTCGCCTAAAGGAACAAATAAAAACAGGCCTAGGGCGTAACCAGTTTGAGTTAGCATCGAGATCGTTCCCATTTGTCGAGCGGAAACGTGGAAGGTTTGGGCCATGTCAGCAAGTAAGGGTTGACTATAATAGAGGTTGGCTACGGACATTCCACAACTGATGGCTAAGATTAAAAGCATGCCTTTTGATAGGATAGGCCGACGCTGGTTTTCAGTAACACGGGCACTCTTAGTGTCGTTCATTTTACCCCTCTTAGTTTATGTAAGTTGGTTATTTTCCTAGTTCAGAATACATAGTTAAGTTTACGTGGTTAAAGCCCAGAACGCAAGAAATTTGATCTAAAGTTGAACGAATTCACTGACACTGTGTGTACTAAGATTCAGTTTTTGTGGTTGCCTTATATAGTGTACGGGGCTTATAATATATGGTAACTGACTGAATTCAATAAAAATGTCTTGATAGTGCTTTTTTAAACTTTATTGGTAACTTAAGAGACGCAAGATGAAAGGGAGATTGGCCCATGCAGCTTCAACCTCACAGTAAGCGCCTGAAACCGGAAGATATTTTCGGACTCCTTCAGGAAATTTATCATGAGGAAAATTTAGAAGACGCACTTAAAGTTTTAACTCAACGCGGGCTTGATCTTTTCAATTCTACGATGGCTGGTATTTGGCTATTTCAAGAAAAGAAATTTCACTCTCTGACCATCAGTGCCAGAAATGAAGAGCAAGAAATGTTTCTAACCCATAATGATTTACCGTCAGACTTTCGGAACTTTGTAGAGGGAGGAATAGAAGGGAACGCCTTTGTTGAACCAAAAATGATGCTTCATGAGATTGATGACACTGGGAATGAGCACAATTTGGCCGATTCCTGTGACTGTTATTGTTTCTCGGCTTGGAGCGAAGCATTTCGCGAGTTTGGTGTGCGCCGGATTTTATGCGTTCCCATCGTCCATTTTGGTCAATTATTTGGGTTGTTAACGCTATTCAGTAATGATCCCACCTCCTTTGACGAGGAGAGTGTCTACTGGTTGGAACAGCTTATGCCTCTGATTTCTTCCAATGTTTATGAGCAACAGTTACGTCTTGCGGCCCTTGAGCGCGAACAGGCTTTGTCTTTGCTCCTGCGGGGAACAGAAATATTGGTTAAGGCAGTGTCAGAAGGTCAGCTGTTGGCAGAAGCTGGAGAAATGGCCATGGAAATTCTTTACCTAGAAGCCGGTTTTTTCCATATGGAAAAGGATGGGGAATGGAGATTGCAGGCGCCCTTTGGTCGTCTTAAAC
>JAJYAS010000103.1 GCA_021779415.1 Bacillota bacterium | reverse complement strand
CATAAGCAGATTAACTTACTAGGAAAAGAACTATACATTTATCGGGAAGTTTCTTCAACCAACAGTGTTGCCCAATTTATGGCCCGATCCGGAATTCCTGACGGCACCATCGTTATGAGTATGTCACAGACCTCAGGAAGGGGAAGGATGAAACGTCAGTGGACGTGTCCCGAGGGCAAGGGAATCCTGATGTCAATGGTATTAAGACCTGAAATTAGCATCCGACTTGTTCCTCAGCTTACCCTCCTATGTGGAGTGGTAGTTGCCGAAACGATAAAAAAAGTGACTGGATGTGCGACAGGAATTAAGTGGCCTAACGACATTGTCATGAGCGGCAAAAAGGTATGCGGTATACTCGCTCAGAGTAGTATCTCCAAAAGTCGCACCGAGTACGTAATCATGGGCGTTGGAATTAATGTTAATCAGGAGATCAATCAACTTCCCCCCGATTGCCAGGAAACTAGTACTTCGCTTAGGTTAGAATTGGGACAAAATGTTTCCCGTTTCAGAGTACTTAAGCAGTTTATTCTGACTTGGGAGGAACACTACCGAGGTTTTTTGCAAGGTGGACATCCCTATGTTCGAACGAAATGGCTTGAAAATAACGTAACCTTGAGGCGAACTGTTACCCTAAATAAGGAAAAAGGACCTGTTCAGGGCGTAGCTATGGATATTAGCGAAAGAGGGGGCCTGATAGTGAGCTTTCCTGACGGATCAGCGGAGGAATTTCTGGCGGAAGATCTGAGTTTAGGAAGAGCACATTATGGTAAATGATTTCTATTCAGTAAATGACTATAGCCCTTGTGATGAGTTAGCAATGCCTAAATGCATGAGGTAATGCGTTTGAGCATTACTGATATCAGTAGCTATCTAGGGAAATTTAAAGTTATAGCATGCTCAGTTAATGTTTTATTGCATTGAACCCCAGATAAAATGTTCCGAATACCCTTAGAGGGGGGGTTACAAGGGACAGTATAAGGAATATCTGGCTGGCACAAAAATTGCAAATATTCAGATATGTAGAACAGGTCTTGGAAATTGGTAAGGGGTGAAAAGCAATGAAATAATTATTTGCGAGACGAACAACTCAACTGAAACTTATCACTTCATTATTTAGTGAAGAAGTTTGCAAGAAGGATTGGATATTCGAGAGGTGGCGAGGTGAATCCGATGAAAGAAAATGCGTTAATTGTTGATCAAACGTTAATATCAAATTTTCAGCAGATTATGCAAAGAGTTTGGTTAGATAATTCACTCATGACCGGTCTAGAGGAAGTGCACGTTATTTTAGAACAAATCATTCAATCAGGAGAGGGAAGCCGAGAAGCATTAGGTCAACTCGGCGGAGTTGCGGGCCAACGAGAAGCCCTTCAAAAGGAATGGGCTCACAAAGTTTCTATGTTGGAAAGCTTTATGGAGTCGTTTACGACTGTGTTGGACCAATACAGTAAGGAATTCCAACAACTGGAAAGTCAGTAAAACATCGCGGTAAGGTAGGAAGGAGGAAAAATATGCTTCATCTTTATTGGGAGAACATGCCATTGTTAACGGTGCTGGCCGAGAGACTCCGGCCATGGGGAGTTGTTACCATGATAGGAAAGCTGACTCTTCGCCTCATTCCCTCCGATTTACGGTTTCCGCCAACATATATTAATCAAGATGGTTCAATTGAGATGATAATTTCTGGACTTGATTTGTTCGAGCAAGAAGACTGTGTCGAACGATTACAACGATGGCTAGGGATTAGCTGATTTGAGGAGGGAACATTATTGTCTGATCTACAGTCAAAAGTGATGTCGGCTAAAGAGGCAGTTCAACGTTTTATTCCACCGGGAACACATCTTGCTTTTGGAGGCTTTACGATTCTTCGGCGTCCAATGGCAATTGCCCGTGAAATAGTTCGGCAAGGAGTTGGGGATCTCTACTTAACGATGAATGGTGGAACATTGTGTGAAGAAATGCTTGCGGGAGCAGGTTTGGTGAAATGGTTGGAAAGTACGTACTTAGGGCTGGAAGGTGGAATGCCAGTTGCCTATGGAATACGTAAAGCCATTGAAGAAGGGGAAATAGAACTTCTGGAAGATTACTCTAATTGGAGTTTTGCCCTTCGAACAATAGCGGGAAGGTACGGACTACCATTTATGCCCTGCTTGGGAGATATGGGGAGCGATCTAATTAATTACGACGTTTTTGGCAAGGCAGGACTCCGAGGAAAAAATGATCAGAATGAATGGATTCACCCCGGAATTCCCCCTCATAAATATTCGATGATGGATGACCCTTTTGATGGGTGGGGTCTCAGACCTCATCAGTTTCGGAGCGGAGAAGACACTTGTGGAAATAAATCGAATGCCTACCGAAAAGGAGAAACGTTATCTACCAAATATACAGGAAAACCAGGGATTAAAGTCGCCCTTGTTCCGCCAGTGCTTCCAGAGGTTTGTGTGATGCATGCGCAACGTGTGGCACTGGATGGGACGGTGCGTTTGGAGGGGCTTATTGGGCCAGATATTGATCAATCTTTGTGCGGACGAATTTTAATTGTAGAATGTGAACGAATTTGCCCACCCGAAGAATTGCGACATAGCCCGGAGTTAAACCAGATTGGAGCGCATGCTGTACATGCAATCGTGGAATCACCGTTTGGATGTTATCCATCCGCGGTTCCTAATTGTTACGACTATGACTACAGCTGGTTTAAGAATTATGTCAAAGCAGTAAACCATAAAACAAGGGCGGAAGTTAAAGCTTATTGGAAAGAGACTGTCGGATCAACCGAGGACGAGTGGGACTATTTGCTACGCACCGTGGGCATGGAAAAACTATTTTCACTTAGGTCTGACCCTCATTATCACTATAATCCCACTATCGAACGGTTTAAGTAAGGAGGTGTATGTAAATGAGTATTGATCAACCCTATCAAGATTATCTAGAGCGCGTGGGATTGAAGGCAGAAGAGTTTACACAGATGGAGCTGCTGGCTGTCGCTTCGAAAAGGGAAATTCCGAATGGGGCTTATATCTTCGTAGGAACAGGACTTCCATTAATATCAGCCATGTTGGCCCAACATACCGACGCACCGGATATGACAATGATACTTGAAGCGGGGACAGTGGGTCCGACGATAAAACACTTACCAGTGTCGGTAGCAGATGCTCGGGCCACTTACCAGGCATCAATACTGGCTACAGTGGCAGATGCTTTTGGAACGATTGCCAGTCGAGGCTATTGTACCCTGGGTTTACTCGGGGCAGCAGAGTGTGACATGTATGGGAATCTAAACTCGAGCGCAGTGGGCGGGTATTGGCCAGCGGGGGTTTCCGAAAACGGACATGGGCCGACAACGCGCTTAACCGGAAGTGGTGGTGCAAACAGTATAGCATCCTTGGCCGATAAAATTATTGTCTCAATGGTTCATGAAAAACGTCGAATGGTGGAGCGAGTGGAATATTTAACAACACCTTGCGGAATGCGTGGTCCAAAAGGTGAGACGAGATACGATTACGGCCTGTTCCGTGGCGGAGAATTGGTTGTGATCAGTGATCTAGGTATTTTACGTCCAAATTCGGAAACTGGGATATTGGAGCTGGATATGTATTTTCCGGGAGTGAGTCCTGAATTTATCCAAGATAACACAGGTTGGCCATTAAACATTGACAATGCTCGAGAAATGATGCCTCCAACGTTTGAGGAACTCCGAATCTTGCGTATGTTGGTCGATCCTACTCGCTTATTCCTTGGACGGAAAAGTAAACGTAAAGCTTAACGTCTTAAGCAATTAATATCTTAAACAATTAATAGTTAGTTCCAAATGTATATTAAAGGAATTTTGGTTTTGAGTACTGAGGAGGAGGGGTAGTATGCAATTAACTATTGTTCACATAATCTTCATCGTTTTGACAGCCGCTTTGGTTCTAGGAATAGGCGTTTATGCGGGTACTCGTGTCAAGACCGCTGCGGATTTTTCAACAGGGGGAGGCAAAGCTGGAACATCATTAGTTGCGGGCACCATCATGGGAACGTTAGTAGGTGGATCATCTACAGTCGGAACAGCCGAACTTGCCTTTAAATTTGGAGCATCAGCATGGTGGTTTACACTGGGTGGAGGTATTGGATGTTTAATTTTGGGGCTTTTTTTAGCTAGGCCTTTGCGTGAATCTGGTAAGGAAACCATCCCGCAGTTTTTAGTCACGACCTACGGCCCAAAATCCGGGCCGATAACCACTATATTTAGCTCTATTGGAATCTTCCTGAGTATCGTTGCCCAAATCCTGGCAGCCATTGCACTACTAAGCTCGATGTTTCAGCTTAGCCCGATATTAGGTGCGCTGGTTGCAATCATATTGGTCATCTGCTACGTGTTTTTTGGCGGTTTGACGGGAGCAGGTATGACAGGGATTGCAAAATTAATTCTCTTATATGCCTCTCTGATTGTGATCGGTGTCTTGGCGTATGTCAAAGTGGGAGGAATCTCTGGTCTAACCCATGGGTTTCCTGCATTTCCCTACTTTAGTCTCTTTGGGCGTGGCTTTTCTATTGACTTTGCGGCAGGGTTTTCCCTGATCGTTGGTGTCATATCCACTCAAACGTATATTCAAGCGATGTTTGCTGGTAAAGATGCGGCAACCGCGAGACGTGGGGCGCTCGTCTCTGCTATCTTAATTCCCCCTACCGGAATAGCAGGGATATTAGTCGGGATGTATATGAAAATGAATTTTCCCAAAATGTCAGCTGCAGAGGCATTACCAACTTTTGTGATGAACTACCTACCCCCTTGGTTTGGTGGCATTGTCCTGGGAACTCTCTTAGTTGCAGTGATCGGAACCGGAGCAGGACTGACCCTAGGGATTAGTACGATGTTAACAAAGGATATTTATAAAAAGATTATCTCACCCAAGGCGAGTGACCAAAAATTGATGTATATTTCAAAGGGACTTATAGTGGTGGTTGCCGCTTTAACCTTATTATTTGTAACAGGTAACTTGAAGTCTATGATCTTACAATGGGGTTTTCTGTCGATGGGATTACGAGGGGCAACGATTTGTTTTCCCCTATTAGGAGCTATTTTCTTCAATAAATTCGTTAGCCCTAAAGCAGGGTTGATAGCCCTTGTAGCAGGTCCGGCGGCAGATTTAGTCTGGAAATTGAGTGTACCTAAGGGTATGGATCCGCTGTATGCTGGGTTATTGGCAAGTCTTGTTTGTCTAGTCATCGGATCTGTAATATTTCCTGCTTCGAAAACGCCGCCGGTGAACAAAGGTGTTAATGGGTGATATTCTACCTTTCGAGCTTTAGAAGCAAGACGTCGATAGAGGGTTTGCGGTTGCGTGAACCCTCTAGACGAAAGGGGGGAATTTATGCAGAGTTTAGTAGATGGACTTATTAGATTTCGACTGAATAATTTCGAAGAACATAAAGATTTATTTAGTCAATTGAAGCAATTCCAAGAACCACATACATTGTTCATCACATGTTCTGATTCTAGGGTAGTGCCTGAACTAATTACAAATACATTACCGGGGGAATTGTTCGTTGTTAGAAATATCGCCAACCTCGTTCCCCCTTATGGAGAAACACAGGAGCATGTAGCGATAACATCAGCAATTGAGTACGCACTCAAAGTTCTTAAAGTAAAGAACATTGTCGTTTGTGGTCACTCAAATTGTGGAGGATGCGCGTCGATTCATGTATCAGACGCTGTGACTCATGAAATACCCCATACCAAGAAGTGGTTAGAGTTAACTCAAAATGTAAAGCAGAGAGTGTTAGAGGAGTTAAGAAACAACGACGAAAATGTCAAGGAGTGGCTCACAGAGCTCATAAACATCATCGAACAAATAAAACATTTGTTGACTTACCCTTGGATTGAGGAGAAGTATCACAAAAAAGAGATTGATATTTTCGGATGGTATTATGTAATTGAAACTGGAGAAGTTTTTATATATAACAACGAAAATGGAGAATTCAAATTAGCAAATTAGATTGATACCGAACGGGATTTAATCAAAGACTGCTTCTTTGACTTATCTTGTCATAGATAGTTTAAGTCATGTCGTAAGTACCCCATTGAACAACATCTAAAATATGCACGAACGAAAGAATAAACTCCGAGAAAATAATCTCGGAGTTTATTTGTCAAGTTACCGCAATACAGGGTATAGTAATAATGTTATTGTGAGTAGTGGTTGTTTGATGTGGGTTCGTCGTCCATCATATCTAAGTCTAAGTCATCGTCGTCATCATGAGAGCAACACCCTCGTGATACAATGGAATAGCCGTACTGTTCGGATTTTCGACCGAGCATAAAAGCCGCTATCAGGCTAAGTATAAAAAGGAATCCGTGAGTATGATAGGGTTTTCGATAATGATAAAACATTTTTCAAAATTCCTCCTTTCTTTCGTTTTAGAATGGTCATTTTTAGTTTCTCTTATACCAGTCAGAAAGAATAAGTTTCGTTTCCTTTAGTCGTGTAATTTCAAGAATTTACGTAGGGGGTTTAGTTGTGCGTTACGATGTATTGCTTTGGGATTTAGACGGGACATTAACCGATCCGAAGGAGGGAATTACCCTCTCAGTTCAATACGCTATGAATCGGTTAGGGTATCCTATACCTGAGGCCGATGATCTTGATTGGATCATTGGGCCACCCTTAAAAGAGAGCTTTAAGACCTTGCTTCATACGACAGATGACGAGATATTGGATCGGGCCATTTTGATTTATCGAGAGCGTTATCGAGAGAGCGGCCTCTATGAAAATATTGTCTACCCAGGAATCCCTGAATTGCTAGCTAAATTACAAGAACAGGGCTGTAGGCATTTGTTGGCGACCTCTAAACCAAGGGTCTTTGCTGAGAAAATCCTTCAATATTTCGCGTTGGATTCATACTTTAGTGTTATCATGGGGAGCGAATTGAATGGTCAATTTGTGGAGAAGGAGGTCTTGATTGCTGAAGTCCTGAAAAAAGCGCCTGCGGGATCACGGCCAAAAACGGTCATGATTGGGGATCGCAGGTATGATGTTCAGGGGGCTAGGGCTAATCAGATTGATGTGATTTCAGTTGGCTATGGTTATGGGACGGCGGAAGAATTACAGGAGGCGTCCCCAGATTTTATCGCCCCGAGCGTTGAGGACTTAGAAAAATTGCTGTTTAAATTAATATAGCTTTAACTTGAACGTCCTATTCGAGTCCTTGACCAGCTGCTTGATTAACTGGATAACGAACTGCTACATCTAAATAAACAAAATTCTCGTCCTTTTCTTGTCGCACCATACCTAGGATTCCATTATCTTTGGCTTTTGCTAGGTATTGATGGGCAACAAACTGATAAGCACGCTCTTCCCAGGGATCTAGGAAACCGGCAACTGTATCAATATAAGTCTCTAAGGGGATTTTAAGATATTGATGATAAATTTGTAAGGTCATATCCGGTGGTTGCATGCTAATTCCTCCCTTCAAGATTAGTCTGAGAAAATTATTAAAAAAATATGTGCCTAGGGTAAAGAAAGAAGGAGGGTGAGTATGGACGAAGAAACCAAACTGGATTTCGATCAGGTCGACGAGAGCCCTCTGGTGAAACCAAACTTGAGTTGGATTGATCTTGCCATAATTTTGGGTGGGATTATTGGCATTTATGTTTTGTTGAGTTTTGGCACGCTCTGGTTAATGAATCGGTGGCCCCATGAACGCATTTTGATGTACATGAATGCGTTTATGACCCAGTTTTCCTTTGTACTCTTGCTTTGGACACTGAAAAAAATCCGGCATTGGAAATGGTCGGATTTTGGTTGGCAGCGTATACCTTTGAGGAAAGTGTGGTCAAAGGTCTTAGGGGTTTATTCCTTGACTTGGGTCCTCAATATTACTTACGCCCTTTTCTTGTATAAACATGGATTAACTCCTCCGAGCACAGATGTTTATACCAAGTTATTAGGGCAGACCACTTGGTATACGCTGATCCTTAATCTGCTTCTAGCGGGAGTTCTGGCCCCCTTGGTGGAAGAAACGTTATTTCGCGGAGTGATTTTTGGCAGTTTGCAAGCGTACTTCGGAAAATGGACTGCAGCCCTGATTAGCGCCGCTATCTTTTCAGGTCTTCATCTTCAAGTCTATGGATTCATTCCGCGCTTTTTCTTAGGAATCGCCTTGGTCTATCTTTATGACAAGTACAAATCCCTCTATCCTTCCGTTGGGTTACATGCCTTGAACAACATAGTTGCCACACTCATCGCTGCAAACTTGCGGATGTAAGGCTAACGGTCGGCTGGTATAAGCGTACAATTTACTAGGAATTGTACGCTTGATTTATGCCTAAAAATCGTGGCTTAGGTGGAAAGTTGTGTTGCATTTTCAGGCGTATGATATAATCAGTGTAGTATAATAAATTTGAAAAAATATTGATAAGATGATTTCGCTGCAGAAAGTCAAAAAGCAATATAGAGAGAGCACGTTAAGCGGAATTTGCGTAAGCGAACGCAGACGATAAAGCGTTAAGCACGCCAATGGGACTTGTCCATGGATGGACTGATGCCGCGGTGCCATGGATGGCAAAGAGCGGCACACATGCAGTCATGCAAAAGGGTTTTGGTGTGTAGCTTTAGCGGCAAGTGAGTAGCAAATGCAGCGTGTGCGAACGGGCAAAATTGCTTTTGACCCGCATTCAAGGTTTTTGCAGTAGAATCATAAGATATTTATACGATAAGGATAGGAGCTTTGGAAGCGTGAAGCAAAGACAACAACATGAATTACAAATTGCCATTGATGGTCCTGCTGGTGCCGGTAAAAGTACGATTGCCAAGATTGTAGCTCAACGACTCAACCTTTTCTATTTAGATACAGGTGCCATGTACCGGGCAATCGCTTATAAAGTACTTAAGCATGGAATCCCCTTAGACGAT
>JAJYAS010000102.1 GCA_021779415.1 Bacillota bacterium | reverse complement strand
CCCTTCTAGATCACCTTGGAGCTGGAAAGGATTGGTTTCTGGACCGAAAAGATGGAGGATTGTTTATTTTACCTGGTGTTATCCATGGTCTGGCAGGGGACAATCATACGTTTTGCATTAAGGATTTACAACATAATCTGGAGTTTTTAGAGAAAGATTTCGTTGATAATGTGGTTATTAGCAGCGGTGATCAGATCTATAATATAAATTTCATGGATGCTCTTGAATACCATAAGGATAAACAGGCAGATGTTACTCTGATTTACAAAGAGCAGAACAATATGGGTCATCTCACAGATGATGTCCTGCTTGAGATGGCCGGAGATCAGAAAGTGACTAATATTTTAGACGTAAAGGGTTTCGACAAGCCAATATTTGTGAATATTCTAATTATTCGTCGCGAACTTTTATTAGATATTGTAGAGAAGTATAGTTCCTTTGGTTGTATTGACATAATGAACATTTTGGCTTCCAACTTAGAGGTTCTAAAGATCTATGGTAATCCAACATCTTCATTGATTGGGACGATTCGCACGGGAAAGCAATATTTTGATAGGAGTATGGATCTCTTGAATCTAGAAATTCGAGAAAAACTATGGTTAGGGGTGGATCGGATCCATACAAAAATAAAGGATAATCCGCCTACTCAATACACTTTACAGGCAAAGGTCAGCAACTCTTTGATTGCTAGCGGGTGCTCCATTGCAGGAGAGGTGCTCAATTCGATTATCTTTCGAGGTGTAACTCTTGAGCCAGGCTGTAAAATAATGAACAGTATCATCATGTCCAAATGTCATATTCATGCCAATGCTCAAACAGACTATGCCATTCTGGATAAATCAGTCAAAGTAAATAATGAAAATGTTTTAAAAGGGAGCTTGCATAACCCTTTAGTTGTCCTCAAAAGAACAGTGATCTAAAACGAAAGGCGGAGGAATATGAAAGTTGTTTTCGTGGCAGCTGAAGCGGATCCCTTTGCAAAAACAGGTGGTTTAGGGGAAGTAATAGGCTCATTACCTTCCTTTCTGCATAAACTGGGTGTTGATGTGCGAGTGATCATGCCGAAGTACAGCACAATCGCTGAGTGTTATAAAACGGAATTCCGACACTTGACCCATTTCGATGTCCAAGTCGCTTGGCGTCAGCAATATTGTGGATTGGAAGAAATGGTACATGAAGGACTTCATTATTATTTTATTGATAACGAGTATTATTTTTCACGCAACGGTATCTATGGGGAATATGATGATGCTGAGCGATTTGCCTTTTTTTCTAGAGCAGCGCTGGAAAGTTTAATCCACATTCCAGGATTTAAACCAGATATTATCCACTGTCATGACTGGCATACAGCCTTAATCCCACTCATGCTTAAAGAGTTTTATAGCAGGGAGCCCCTATATTATCCCTTGAAAACGGTCTTTACAATCCATAATCTTAACTATCAGGGGGTTTTTCCAAGGGAAGTACTCAGCGATATCGTGGGAGTCGGACGGGAATATTTTACAGAAGATGCCTTGGAATTTCATGGTGCGATCAACTTTATGAAGGCTGCTCTGCTTCATGCAGATCAGATCACGACGGTGAGTCCGACATATGCTGAGGAAATTAAAAACCCTTTCTATGGGGAAAAACTTGATGGGCTTTTAAGAAAAAGAAGTGAAGTTTTAACTGGCATCCTAAATGGCATTGACTATGAGGTCTATGACCCGAGTAAGGATTCTTATCTCGAAATGCCATTGGGTAATCTTTCGCACACGAAACAGGAAAATAAAAAGCACCTACAAACTATTTTGGGACTACCAATTCTAGGAGAGAGGCCAGTCCTAGGGATGGTAACCCGACTCGTTGATCAGAAAGGCATAGATCTATTGGCCCACGTTATGGAAGATATTCTAGTGCAAGAGGTCCAGATGGTTATTGTAGGTACCGGAGAAATCCGTTATAAGGAAATGCTGCGTTATTTCGCCTCAAAATATCCTGAGAAGCTAGCGATCAGATTAGAATTTTCGAATAAGCTAGCTCATGAACTATATGCTGGAGCTGACATATTCCTGATGCCTTCTCGTTTTGAACCCTGTGGTATTGCTCAAATGATCGCCCTGCGTTACGGGACGATCCCTGTCGTACGGGAAACTGGAGGATTAAAGGACACGGTCATACCCTATAACGAAATAACGGGTGCTGGTAATGGTTTTACTTTTACCAATTATAATGCCCATGAATTTTTGTATGCGGTTCAAAGGGCCTTGAGCCTATACCAATCAGATAAGCAGGTCTGGTATGATCTAGGCAAGAAGGCTTTTGAAAGCGATTTTAGTTGGGAGAGATCCGCGAATGCCTACCTTGAACTCTATGAGTTGTTGCTTTGAAATATTTTAAGGCTTGTCAAGCGGACAAGCCTTAAATCTCATATAAAACGTAAGAATTATTCGTTTTAGCGGGGTAAGGCAATCAATTACTCAGGGAGAAAAGTCGCGCAGTCTGTCATTTCAGTGGTACTAGCGTTAGGGGCTTGAACTTCGATTTTGTCTGCGTGGCAATGATCGCCTGAGCCATAATAATGGCAAGTGTTAACAAGGCATTTTACTCCGCCGTTAGGTTGAGGCATTTTCTTAGCTTGTCCGGGCATGCAAACTCCTCCTTAAATTTGAATTCTAAATTATAATGTCCAGATCATTTGATTTAATGAATCCCAGTTTATTACAGTTTTCCATTGTGTTTCTGTCTCATAAATCCTCTAATAATTCTCATATTCTCAAAAGTACTGTCATACTAGGAAGTGTGAACAGTGTGATATAATCAAGGTATTTAGTTTTGTCTTTTGCTTATGCAAATTCAGCTTAACGCGCCCTCTCTATATTGCTTTTGACTTTTTCTGTAGAATCATAGGTGAATACAGAATGAAAGAAGAGGATAGACAGTATGAAAAAAATCTTAGGATTAGTGGCTTCGCAAAGAAAACTAGCCAATGGGGAGATCCTGATCAAGGAGGCAGTAGCCTCGATAGACGAGGAGATCGAGCTCGAACTCATCAAATTACCCGAATTGAACCTTCAACCCTGTAAGGCTTGCTACGCTTGTTTGGTTCCGGATCAACGTTGCCCACTCATGGATGACTTATATTTCTTACTTGATCGAATAATAGAGGCCGATGGAATTATTATATCCTCCCCATGCTATGCTTTGGGGCCAGCTGCAATCACAAAGTTGTTTGGTGATCGGATTATTGCCCTAGCCCAACATCTGGATGAACTCTGGGGGAAACCTTGCGTGATCATCGCTACTGCTGGTATTAAGGGTTGGGAAGGATATACCCTATCAGCTTTGATTGCCACAGCTCGCTTTGTGGGCTTAGATATCAAGGACGCCCACATGTTTATGGGGGCACTTCCCGGAGAGGCTTTAGTAGAGCCTGCATCAATCGATCGCCTCCAAGCTCTGGGAGCATCGTTATTCGGACAGCCTCGTCAACCAGAGAAGGGCCAATGCCCCACCTGTTGGTCTGAACTCTGGAAGTTCCCTGCGCCAAATCATGCTGTTTGCCCACTTTGTGGTCAGGAAGCAGCTGTCCACTCTACGGAAAATGGTATGCAGTGGGATTTCGGATCGGCAGGTCACCGTTTTGAAAAAGAAGCCTTAAAAGAACACTTCCAGGTTTGGTTGGTAGACCAAGTCCGGGAATTTGGCAACCGGCGCAAAGAGTTATCAGTAATTCGCAACCGCTATAAATGACAAGATAAGTGGATCAAGCAGAATTAAGTGTACGACGGAAACAAAGCATAGACATTCCAGAGATACCAGATAATGAATATTTAGAAAAGTCTTGTAATCCAAGGCTTCCTGTATTAAAATAAAATAAATTATTAAATTACTCTTTTGTTACAGGTGCCCTTAGTTAGGGAGAATAGGGAACTGGGTGAAAATCCCGGACGGACCCACCACTGTAAAGAGGAGACTTATATAAATGCCACTGTGAAACCGGGAAGGCGTATAAGTCAATGATTCTAAGTCAGGAGACCTGCCTGTAGCGTAAGTAAAACATGGATTAAGGTAAAGTTCATGGTCAATTTTCTGGTCACGTGGTGAACGGAAATGGACTGTGGGCTTTTTATTTTGGCCTTAAAAAGAAAGGTGGTGGAAACGATTGGGATATCTTGGTCGCGATGTTGAGGTTGTAGCTATAAATCCAGAACAATTACTTGTTGCTTCCTGCGATTCCTGCGGGGCGATCGGTATGAAAGATCTTGATGAAGTACAAATTTCATGGTCCATCACTGGAAGATTAACGACACGGGTGGCTATGTTGGAGGTCCTTGCAACGGGGGCAGTGCCCCTGATGATGACTGTGGCAATATCAAATGAGCCGTATCCAACTGGCGAAGGAATTTTAGAGGGGGTGAAAGAGGAGTTCGCATCCGCCCAATTGGCATTACCCATGGCTATTAGCACAGAAAAAAACATGAATACTCAGCAAACTGGCCTCGGAATCAGTGTGATTGGTGTTGCAGAGAAGATTCGATTGCGAATTGGAACCTCCCAATCTGGTGATGACGTCTATTGTTTGGGATTACCAAAAGTAGGCCCCGAAATCAGCAATCCAGAGGATCCAGAAATAGTTCAGGTTAACCATATTCGAGTCCTTTTAGAAAGCCTCGGTATTCACGATATTATCCCCGTTGGGTCAAGAGGGATTCGCACGGAGGCCCAGCTACTTGCTTTTAATAGCAACAGCAGATTGATTGTTGATCCTACTTGTAGACTTGATTTGGATAAATCGGCTGGTCCTTCGACCTGTGTCCTTTTTACCTCTTCGTCGACTTTGCTGTTTGATCCTACTACATCTGGTTTTGAGCGATTACCCGTTACTAAAATCGGTAAATTGGACTAAAAAATATGAGGAGGAGTAACCCATGAATCATTTAAACACTGAAACAGAGGACTTGAAAATATCTGCTTGGAATGTCAAAAGACTGTCAATTATGGCTATATTTATTGCCCTAAGTGCTGTAGGCGCACTGATTAAAATACCAAGTCCTGTAGGAACCATTGGCATGGATTCAGCTCCTGGATTTTTCAGTGCTATAGCCTTTGGCGGACTTGAGGGCGCGATTGTCATTGCCTTCGGTCATTTAGTGACCTCGGCGGTAATTGGGTTTCCTATGACAATTCCTGTCCATCTATATATTGCATTCCAAATGGCTTTATGGGCCTTGGCTTACCGTTGGGTAAACAAAAAGCTGGGTCTAATACCAGCAGTCATCGTTGGAATTATCCTCAATGGGGTTGTATCCTCCTTTGCTATGCTTCCCATGATGGGTTTGGGAGGGGTTTTAGGACTGATGCCTTTCCTGATCGTCGGAGCAGCCCTCAACGTCATAATTTCGGCCATAGCCTATAAAGCAATTAAGGGAAGTCGGTTGATCTAGGATAATGAGGTGAAAGCCGTGAAAACTGTGCAACAGGTTGAATCTGCACTTGAACTTAATAATGTTTCCTATCATTATCCAAACTCTACTGAACCTACTTTGAGAAACATAAGTTTAACCGTCCAAAAAGGAACGTTCATTGGGTTAATGGGTGTTACTGGGGCAGGGAAAACAACCTTGAGTTTATGCCTTAACGGTCTAATTCCTCAACTCTTAGAAGGAAAACTAATGGGTCAAGTTATTGTGGCCGGTCTTGACGTCAGGAAAACAGCAGTGCAGTCCTTATCAAAGATTCTCGGGCTTGTCTTACAGGACCCGGAAACTCAAATTATAGGTCGCACCGTCGAAGAAGATACTGCATTTGGCCCTCGTAATTTTTCAGTGCCACTAGAAGAAATACAGCGAAGGGTCAATCAAACACTGGAAAAAGTTCGCCTTCAAGGGTATAATCAACGCTTGACCCAGGAACTTTCAGGTGGAGAAAAACAACGCCTGGCTATTGCTGGCGTTCTCGTGATGGAGCCTGAAATTTTGGTGCTCGACGAACCCACTTCAGAGCTTGATCCAGTGGGAAGAACCGAAATCTATGAAACATTGGATGATCTGCGGTGGCAAAAAGAATTAACGATTCTATTAGTCGATCATTCCAGTGAGGAACTGATCAAAAAGGCCGATGAGATAATTGTACTTAATCAGGGGGAAGTGGTATGGCGAGGGATTCCCACTGAACTCTTCCGCAATATTCCTCTCTTGCGTCAGTATGGGATAAAGCCCTTACCCGTCAGTCTCATCGGATGGGCTTTCTATGAAAGAGGTTGGATTTCCTTTGGAGAAATCCCTTTAGATATCTCATCTGCGGAACACTTGGTCAGGGATATGTTGCCAAGACATGGAAAGTGGAGGGATAATCTTCAGTCACTTCAGCATCTCCAGCCCCTGAAAACGGATTCTTTCCCAGCTCAGAAAGAGGGAGCCGTTCAGATCAGAGACTTAATCTATCAATACAATACAGGTCAGCCCGCTTTGCGGGGAATTAACCTAACTATAGCAACAGGTGATTTTGTAGCCTTAATTGGGCAAAATGGTGCAGGTAAAACGACTTTAGCCAAACATTTGAATGGCTTGTTGAAACCAACGAGCGGAGATGTTATCGTAGAGGGCATGAATACCATGAAGTATGATACATCCCATTTGTCCAAAACGATCGGCTATGTCTTCCAAAACCCAGATCATCAGATCTTCTCAGTTACGGTTGAGAAAGAATTAGAATATGGGCTGAAAAACGCGGGCTTTAAAGGCCAGGAAATCAAAGAACGAGTTGATCAGGTGCTTAAGTCAACCGGGTTAGAGCGATATCGACTGGTTCATCCGTTCACCTTGGGAAAAGGAGAACGGCAACTAATTGCAGTGGCCTCTATCCTAGTCATAAAGCCTAAACTACTTATTATTGACGAACCAACGACGGGATCAGATTGGGCAGGTGTTCAGACAATGATGGCTTTAATAAGCCAACTCCATCTTGCAGGAACTACCATAATTATGATTAGTCATGATATGGACATTGTAGCCCAGTACGCTCAGCGGGTTATTGTCCTTAAAGACGGCGACATTTTGTTAGATGGCAGCCCCCATGATGTCTTCTCTAAAGAAGAACTCCTTCTTGACGCTGCTATTGTCCCACCCCAACTTTGTAGGCTTTCCTCTCAATTGAAGGATGTCTTGTTTCAAGAAACTTTGATCGAACCTGAGGAATTTATTGCTCGGTTCGAAAATGGGGGGAAGACGGGATGCTTATAGAATACTTGCCGGGAAATACCCTTATTCATCGCTTAGACGTACGAACTAAAATGCTCGGTTTTTTAGGAATCCTCATTCTCTCTTTCTTATTTCAAGCTCCACAGTATCAGCTTTGCATCGTTGCTTTGACAGGACTTTTAGCTTTTTGGATAAAAATCCCTCTGAGAAAGATTGGGGGAAAGATGGTTCCCTTGATTCCCATTGTAATTTCGATTATTCTTATCACAGGATTTACATTTGCACCAGAACGTTTTGCTCGGGTCTCTAGCCAAACCATCCTCTTTTATGCCCTACCTGGGAACCGATTGGGAGCAACGGTGGGGGGATTTCTGATGGGCACCACATTTCTCTTACGACTCTTTAGTTTGATGATTGCTTCTTCCGTACTGACTTTGACCACGTCGATGGATGATTTTATCCAATTCTTTCATAAGCTTAAAGTTCCTGCTGAGATTTCTATGATGCTGACAACGGCAATCCGATTTATTCCTACTCTAGAAAAAAAACGAAGGCAAATCTTAGAGGCTCAAATAGCTCGAGGGATGAGATTTAATGAGAAGGGGATCACTGGTTCCATTCGATCCTATCTTCCGATTATGATACCTTTGTTTATTAATTCTATTTTAATGGCAAATTCATTATCCATGGCCATGCTTAATCGAGGGTATGGCTTGTCGCGAACTTGGACAACAATGAAAGAAATTGCGTTTGCCCCAAGGGATTTTTGGACGATTTCTCTGATTGCTTTATCGCTCACAATAGCAGTCTTCATCCGATACAGACTGAACCTCGGGGTTTTATAGCTCTAGTTGCACCACCGACACATACATCTTATATGAAGATGAAGAAGATAAAATTAATTTTTAGTTAGGTGGAGAGGAAACGATGGCACGAGACAAAGATCGACATACTTGGCGTGAAGGATATACAACAGGAAGCTGTGCCGCCGGTGCTGCTAAAGTAGCCTGTCTGCTCCTCCGAGGGGACAGTTTACCCGAGCAGGTAGAGATCCCACTCCCGAATTCTGGACGTTTAAACATGCCCATCGAGGGAGGAGAATCCAACGATCTGATTGCCAAGGCGAGTATTCTCAAAAATGGCGGCGATGACGCGGATATTACACATGGACTTGAAATCCGGGCAGTAGTACGTCAGCTTTCCCCTCAAGGGATTGTTCACATACGAGGAGGCCAAGGGGTAGGGACCGTCACAAAAAAAGGATTAGCCATGGAGGTCGGAGAAAGCGCTATTAACCCTGTGCCCAGAAAAATGATTCTTGAAGCGGTCCGGGAAGTCCTCCCTAAAGAAGAGCTTGAAATAATCATCGAAGTCCCTGGCGGAGAGGATGCTGCTATGCGCACCCTTAATCCTAGGTTAGGGATTGTCGGAGGAATATCAATACTAGGGACAAGTGGAATTGTTCGTCCGATGTCCGAAGAAGCATTCAAAACATCCATTCTACCAGAGTTGGATCAAGCTGTGGCTTACGGCCATAAAACCATCGTGCTGACTCCAGGGCATTATGGGTATCGAGTCGCTACAGAACGCTTTAAAATCCCAACCGAAGCTGTAATCCAAATGAGTAACTTTGTAGGCTTTCTTTTAGAAGAAGCGGCTTACCGAGGGATTGAACAAGTCATATTACTGGGGCATATCGGAAAGCTGATTAAAGTCTCAGGTGGCATCTTCCACACTCACAATCGTGTTGCCGATGCCCGCAATGAAATTTTATTGGCCCA
>JAJYAS010000101.1 GCA_021779415.1 Bacillota bacterium | reverse complement strand
TAACGCCAAGGGTAACCTGCCGCCGCCACTGAACTACGCTCGAAGATTGCGGCTCCCGGCGGTCAGGTTGACCCGTTTGTTAGGTCTTTGTTTTTCTCCATTGGGCATAAACGCGTCTAATATGTTACCGACAAGTTCAGCCCTAACTTTGTTTTTTAACTCAGATTCAGAATCAGGAATTGAGTCAAGAATTTGCATTGACATTCCGACTGCATTTATACGTTCAAGAGTACGAACATAGTCGCTCGCTTGTGACATTGTAGACCTATAGATAATCAGAAAAGTTGCTGCAATGAATTCTGTCAATATTCCCGAGACTGCCGCCAGCAATGAAGCATTTATACTTTGATTGTCAAAAGCTTTCGTGATTCCATATCCAATCATAAAAAAACCAGACCCCATTACTAAAAGAGTAATCCAAAAAATTGATTTTATTTGGGATAAATTCCTTTCGAAATAAAGCTCCAGACGGCTACGGGCTAGATCCCAAAGCGGGCGAGTTTTCTCAGGGTGTTCAGCGACTGCCTGCTCTGCCTTATCAATTCTTTCTTCAATTTTTTCTTGTTCTTTTGCTCTGAAATCAGCGTCGATAAATAGCCATGTAAAAGCAGCAAACAACAAACAAAGTTGACCAAATCTTTCGATGAAATAGTTGCCAATCGGTATAGTTGTAAGAAAAAATCCCAAAAAAGCGAAAATCAACGAAATACTCGCTGTCACTTTTATTGAATTAGTTCCTTCCTTGAAAACCCTCCTTAACAACACTAAAGGGTTGGATGAGAAAAAGTTCATTTATTATTCTCCAGACCTAACGCCAAGGGTAACCTGCGGCGGCCACTGAACTACGCGCGATTAGCGCAAACGCTGCTCCCCGCCGTCAGGTTGACCCAATTGTTGTGCATAATTTATTGCCATTATGGCTAAATTATTTGGTCTGAAAATTAAAAGGGCTTCTTTATTGGCTGAGTTAAAAATTAGCGGGAACTCGACCGATAAAACAGAAAAAGAAGGTTCATTAAATTTTAAAAAAATAGTTCCATTATTATCACGGATTGATCTGTTTATTGACAATGATTCAAGATCAACATGAGCATTTAAATACTTATTTTGTGTCAGCAATGACTTATTGACTATATATTTACCAATATTTGGCATATTTTTTATATTTAAAAATAAAATTTCATTAAATAAATCCTTTAGTCTAGTAACGCTGGTAATCCAAGTTACATTAAACTTTTTTGAAATATATTTTGAGAAATGTAAATATTGATACAAGTCATCACTAAGACTAGCTACCTTCGTTTCAATTGCTCTTTTTGGCACCAACAATGATCTTGAAAAAAAATCACAAAGTTCTTCAATAATCCAATATTCACTTTTAATTGATGTTGCTTTAAATTCATGATCCAATATATAGTGCCCAATTTCATGGGCTAATATATGTCTTATAAATTGTGAGTTTATATCATCATAAAAATCTCTAGATAGTTTTATGATGGTTTTATTTTTTATTGCAACTAAAGTGGCCTTATTCAAGCTTTCAGTATCATTAACTATTTTTATGTTCAAATTATCACATACTGATAAGATATTTATAGGATAAGACATATTAATAGTTATATCATTAGCGGCATCACCCAATAATGATTTGTAATAATTAAATAACTTACTATTAACCTTCATTGCATTTTACGCATCGTTTTATGCTAATTGCACCAGATGGATATTTACTAAAATCAGATTCATTTTGTCTGTGAGCTGCTTCTTCTAACTCATCACTTTGGTCAATCAAAGAGTGGCCATGTAGAGAGCTATTAGTATTTGAAACTAATTGGGCAGCGATGTTATGACTGCAACTATTCAAATTTTCACCATATAGCAAATTCCCTATTATCAACTTGTCTATTGCTTGCCTAACTACATTAATATTTTCTTTTATATCGGCTTGTACATCCTTTCGTATAAAAAAATGAATTTTCCACAATCTTTTAAATCTTTTTATTTGAGCATCAAGATGCCCTCCTGACAGTAAATTGTCATGTTCAGCTTCATATGTACAAAATTTCTCTACTTCATCATCTACAGCGATACGAACCTCAGCTATTTTTGCGTTCATTTTATGACTTGGACAATGCATAGCAATAGAACCATTTGGTAAATCTAAGTCTGTTTCAAGTAGACGTAAGGCGATAGTTCTATTTCTAGCCGGCAAATTTGGAGTTTCGTCGTTTTTTACATATGTTTGTTGGATATGGTTACGTATTTTATCCGCTAAATCATTATATGAGTAAACCAAAAATGTACTGTACAGGTATCTTTTCTCTAAGCATGATAATATATTAAATGAAATTTCTTTTTTATTTTGACAAGCTAATTTGCTGCATTCGGTTATTACCTGTTCATCGCTAAGTGGAAGTATAAATTTTTCAATTTCATCAGAATCTCCTTCCCACAGCTCAAACAAAGCTCTATCTAGCATTGCAGACGCCGCCAATTTAGTTTTGTGAAATAATGCTGATTCAGCTAGGTGATACCTAGATTCTAACAAATCTAAGATTGATGAAATGGCATCTGTTCTAACTTTAGGGTTTTTCCCTAAAGATATGACGATAACATCTTTATTGCTTGGCGATGGATTAGCTTTCTTAATTCCAGATTTTTCACCAGGAACAATTTCCATGTATTGCAATATTCGCTCATCGAATGTTTTTGGTTTACCTAAATGATACCAATCTCTATATAAATAATCTAAAATGTCAGCACAAATAGTATTTCCAATCATATCTCTACATACTGAAACTCTTAATTCATTACATTCTATTAGTAATTTTTTTTCATTTAAATATCTATCTTTTTTTTCATCTTCTGGATGCTTCCTTATTAGCATTCTTATAATATCACTTGATGATATTTTTCCTTTTAAACTACTTGGAATGTATGATTCAAATTCAAAATCAATTAATTCTGACAGTGATCTACCTTTATAATCCTTCCACCTCTCCTCCTTATTGTTAAATAACAAATCAATTCTTTCGTCATGATCATGCTTACCTATAATGCATAATTCGTCCTCAAGAGTATGTCCTGCAGCAACATGACCAATATCATGCAATAATGCTCCCAAACGAATAAATCGTTCTTCGCTCTCACTAATTATTGCCGCTACCCTCAAGTTTTTCTTAAGTGATTTCTGATAATTATATCTTACTGCAGAAATCATGCGGTGCACCATGTGAACGGTGCCCAACACATGTTCGATCCGTTTATGAGTTGCCCCCCTATACACTAAAAAGGTTTGACCTAATTGATAAATATAACCTAATCGTTGAAAAATCGGATGATTAGCGACTTCAACCTCTTCTGGGAATAGCCATATAAAGCCACTAATTGGAAGAAAAAATTCTTGTCTTTCTTCCTCAGTTGTTTTCCCGGAATATTGAGGGGAAATCGGACTACATTCCATTTCGTCACCCGTAATTTCTTGAATGAAGGATAGCTGTTTATCCTTTTTATTTTTCATAGCAGATTCCTTTTGGTAGTTTTATTGTTAGGCAGCACAACGCCAAGGGTAACCTGCGGCGGCCACTGAACTTGCCGAAACGCCGGGGTGCTCCCCGCCGTCAGGTTGACCCAATTGTTGGCTTTTTTTTACTTTAATGTCAAACTCGCAGCCCTATGAGCAGATGATGCGAATTTTTGAAAGAAATTTGTGGTCCATGAAAACGAGATAAGAGTATAGCAACCAAATAGATGCAAAGCCAATTAGTTCACATGCAAACACACTACGACAGTAGTAAACCAACAAGGAGATTGTTATAGATATAGCAGAGCAGATTAGACAAATAAGTCTATTTCGACGCAGAGTATTCAACAATATTAATTCAACACCTTCATCTACATAGTTAATATTTTTTGATTTTATAATACTGTTCCAAAATCCTATCACTCCAATTATTAAAAATATTCCGTTAGACGTCCACCACATGAATGAACTATTCAAATAATTTGAATATGCAACCTCGCCAACACCTAGTGCAAAAACTACAGAAACATCAATTATTGATATTGTGCCTGTGAATAGGCCAACAAACCATATATATTCAAATGCGACAATTATTAGGCTAAATAGAGATAATAATATTCTTATCAGTATTTCAAAATTAATTGACGAGTTATTAATAATCTTTGACGTGTTATCCATTAAAACGTAGAAAGCGACACCTTGAATTATTGAAACTAAGGTCAATATTGCTGAAGGGAATACATTATCTGCTCTTTTGTCATAGGGCACTAGGCTAAATTTTGGTTTTTGGTGATTCATATTTCAATTGTGGTTAAGCCAACGCCAAGGGTAACCAGCGGCGGCCACTGAACTAGACGACGAGCAACGCTGCTCCCCGCCGTCTGGTTTACCTAATTGTTGGGCTTTTTTTATAAATTGGAGTGAAAGATATGTGCATATTCCACAAGTGGTCACATTGGCAGGCTTATATTTTAGACTTGTCCAAATACCAAATATAGAACCAAGAAAGACAATTTCGTATTTGCAGCAAATGTGGGCGCAAACAAGACGTTCTTATAAAGAATTGCTGACGGATGATTGGTGTACCTTTTTGCGCCATTCAATATATTCATGCCCTTTTTCTGTCACAGAAATTAATTCATTTTCAACTAACACCAGATAATGGCTTTCTAATGCAGCGAGTATAGCCTTTCGCTCTTTTGGAGCTGGAACCGTTGGAGAAGTAAACGTGTCATATAGCAGCACAGAAACAGGGGACGGACAAGATGCCAGCCAATCCAATGTTAATTGGGTTCTTTGAACTAAGAAAAAGTTTAGGTAGCTGTACTCCCAAAAATAAGACCTTGCTCTTTCTGCGGCATATAATGATTTGATTGCTTCTATATCGTTTTCTTTGATATTGGCGGGAAGATTAGCCGATTGTGACTCTGGCAATGCGTTTGATTCAATTGTCACATCGTCTTTCATTTTTTCAAGTTGAGGAGTAGATACTTTACCTCCTGGGAACTCAATAACTTTTATTCTGTCTATTAATGAAGCAATATTTTCTTTGAATATTTTTATAAATACAAAGGCCATAACTACCATTACAACATGTGTTGACAGTAGTACTTTCAAATATTCAAGAGTTAGTTCCATGCTTCATTCCTTTTTTTATTTTGACGGCCCAACGCCAAGGGTAACCAGCGGCGGCCACTGAACTTGCCGCGACTAGCGCAACGCTGCTCCCCGCCGTCTGGTTGACCCAATTGTTATGCATTAATGTTATCTTGTGATGCAGAACTAGCTTTTCTATTTTCCATTTCGCTACTCGGCCAAATTTCATTTAAATGAATTTCTATCCATTCTGTTAGCTGCAAGCAATATTCGTATGACTCAAGAAAATATTGCGTATCTACAGGTATGACTTGCCCGATATTTACGCGGTGGTGTGATCCAGATTTATTTACGTAAATTTCGTTTGCTACTCCTCTATTGTGAATATAAATATCGCTAGTAGCCTTCAATTCTAAATATTTATGAAATGCAGGGCATTCAAGAAGATTTACAGATACGAGACCGTTTAATGATTCTGCAAAATCTTTCGGCGATTTATACGATAACTCGTTAAGCATATAGTCAACTGCTTGAAAATGTATTTCATCTATTGATGATGCAGCAAGCACAACACTAACACTGATAGTTTTTTTATTACTTATTTTTTGTGGATATTTCATGATAACTGCACGAATTACATCTCCTAGCATAGCTTCAACAATTGCAACTAATTGGTACATACCATTTATAGCTAGTTGATTATTAGCTAAAAAAGAATAACGTTCAATTAGTTGTTCTCTTTTATATTTGTTAGTACTTGTTATAGGAATTCTTGAAGGCGAATAGCCAACAGGATAACTTATCTCAATTTCTTCCTTTCCCTCATTCTGAATAGTTATCACCGCAAGATTAAATGCGCTGTGGGTAAGTTGTGCTAACTCTCCTTGGGCAAAAAGAGAATTCTTTGCATGGTTCACTACTTGATTTAAATGATTACCTAAATTGACGGCGGACATAATGTAGACCCATTATTGTTGTTGACGCATAACGCCAAGGGTAACCAGCGGCGGCCACTGAACTGGTTGTGAGCAACGCTGCTCCCCGCCGTCTGGTTGACCCAATTGTTATGCCTTTGAGCTTTTTTTCTTGCGAGCCCCTTTACCTATAACTAAAATTGGTTTCCAATTGTTGTCGGCGTTCGTGTGCTTGAATTCTGCCATAATTTGCTGTTGAGTGAAAAAAGCATCCGTCATATAGACGACAGCGAAGAAATTTTTCCAGTCCTCGCTTCCCGCATAGCCTCTCATATCTTCATAGAGCCCGCCAATGGCAGTTTTTACTTCATTGGCTGAATCGGCAAATTTGTATTCTGCTGCGGTTTTTAGGGACTTGATTCCAATGTCTGGTTTATAGGTTTTTGTTCCTTGGATAATTGACGCTTCACGTACCGTATCGGGAAAAACATGAATTAATAGCTCGTAAACGCATTTCCGAACTTCTGCTTCGTTAGATGGTTCAACTCCTCGATCCTTTACAATCTTCGGCGTATTAATTAATATTCCTTCTAACTGCTTTCTACGCTCTTCTTCGATTTGTACCTTTGGATCCTCCCCAAGCAAAAATGACAATGTTGTATGATATTTTCCGAACAACCCGAGTGTTTTACTATGAAGAACATCAACATATGGAATGTAATCTAGTTTTGCGATCTTATTTATTGGAATTTTTTTGTAGTCGTTTTGGAACAGTGCTAGAAACTCAGTCATTCCAATTGACTCTATCAGTGCTGAAATTGAGATATAAAGTCTTTCTAGCATTGATTTAAATTCAAGTTCTGCCATGTCATATTCATCGCCGCTATAGTCATTTCCTCCACTGAGGCCATAAGATAATCCTTCAATTTTATTAATGATATTCCATCCAGACGAAATCTGCTTAGCAATATCTTGGAGGAGCATGCTTGGTTTAAAGGCTTGATTTATAGTAGTCATTTTATTCCTTGATGCATAACGCCTAGGGTAACCTGCGGCGGCCACTGAACTACGACGCGATTAGCGCAAACGCTGCTCCCCGCCGTCAGGTTGACCCATTTGTTAGCACTTTTTTTGTTTATAATTTATTTACTACCCTTCCGTCTTTGATAAAGGTAATTCTGTCATAGTAGTCATCAAGCTTGATATATTTGCCATGAGCGGAAACAAATTTTTTGAGTTCTCCATGACATGAGTGATCCCAACTTGCCACCTCGATACTCCAACCATCTGCAACAAACCCTTCAACATCAAACAGAAATCCTTCTTCCTTAAAATATCCCTTGCCGTCTCCAGTTGCCAAAATAATTGTACCAGGATCAGACTTATATTTACGTACATGCCGATACATTTGAAGTTGTATTTTATGATCAACTGTCTCGTTTTCCCCAGAAGCTGCACGTGGGATTAAAGTTGGATCTATTCCTAATTCATTTAAATATATCCACAAATCATCATTTCTTGGAGGAATACTACCTCCCCAAACAACTTCTCTAACTTCACGATTGCTTACGAGCAACTTAACAAAATTCTTGAAATATATTCTAAAATTACGGCGATGTTCCCCTTTTATTTTTTCTGCAAATCGCTGCCCTTCATGAAATATATTTGAGTTGTCAACATAAAGGCATACGTAATCTTCAACGCTCATAGATAGTCCTTTTTCGGTGTAGTGCTAACGCCAAGGGTAACCAGCGGCGGCCACTGAACTTGCCGCGATTAGCGCAACGCTGCTCCCCGCCGTCTGGTTGACCCAATTGTTAGAACGCATTTTCGAGACCAGGGAGCTCACAAGAAGCCGACCAGTTAATATGTTTTGATAGGCCGTCGATGCCGGGAAACAGTGTTCGTGAGTTGATGCCGAGCAAATTCAGGGAATTGAGCATTCCTCCTTTTTCCTGGCTCGGAATCTCAAAATGGTAAATCGACAAAAAATGAATTGGGTCTTGATCTAGCGCTTGGTAACCCATTGCCCCACCCATGCAAGGGTGAATGGTGAACCACCCGCCTTGCGCGGCAAGCCTTTGGCTGTTGAGAGCGGGTTGAAATACTCGGGTTATGTAAAGGGAAAACGGATCTATGGTCGTTTCGGAATTTTCGATGTTGTCTGGGTATACCCGGTACACGTAAAGATGCCCTGAGTTATTGGAAGAGTAGTCTGCGCACGCAAACCAAAGGGCTACGAGTGGATTGGTCGTCCAGTCGAGCAGGCGGGTTGCCATGCCGTGATGCTGCGCCAATGCGAGCAGCGCCAAGTCGGTTGGTTGATTTACTTCGCCAATCAAGGTGCCTTGACGTCTAAGTTCGGAAAGCATCCTGCGCTCGATTGCGGTGACATCAGTGAGAGGTGCAGCCCTAACGAGTCGAGGGAGTAGCGGCCGACCAACCGGCTGGCCGCGAAAAAGTGCGATGCCCCCTTCTGGGAGCTCCATCGCCATGACTGTTTCGAGAAAAGGCGACATGCCGAGCCACGATGCTTCTTTCATATTTTTTTGCGTTCTAACGTGGAGTTGAGGGACCTCGCGCGGCTTTTCGCGCGAGGTCCCTCTCGAACGCAGGGTTAGAGGGCGAATAGACGGCGTCCAATGAACTGCACCAAAAATATGACAAATCCCAGAATACCTACTGCTCCATTCACGGTGTTGTCCTCTACCCATGATAGAGCCGCTATTGTCCGCTGAAGTAGCCAAACGATAACGCTGTATGCGAGTACTCCGATGAGCACCGGCCCGTACAGCACCGCAATGACGAAGAAGAGCCACCCCAAGGCTGTATGAGGGACTAGAGATTTGAGGTGGGTCGTCAATAGTGGACACGAAAATTCTACGTAGCTTTTTGCAGTTGATAAAACCGGCGCTCATAGGCAGCCGGAGAAAGGTACCCGAGTTTTTTC